>NZ_SDXQ01000050.1:0-95783 GCF_006964045.1 Arthrobacter sp. TS-15
CCCCCACAATCTGCCACCCCGATATCGCCCCCCAGGAATACGAACCCCAGCACTGTCGCCACAAGCGGGCTCAGGAATCCCAGGAACGACACCACCATCGTCGTCAACCGCTGGATCCCACAGAACCACACCGCGTAGGCAGCCAACGCACCGATGACGCTGAGATAGGCGAAGCCCGCGAGGTTAGGCAAAGTAACCGACGCCGGCAGCCCTTCAACCACCAGCGTCACCGGCATGAGCATGACCCCACCCATCGCTAACTGCAGGCCATTATACCCAAGCAGCCCCACGCCGTCGGGCCTTCCCCAGCGTTTGGTGAGCACATTCACCCCGCCATGCTCAGCGCACCGGCCATCCCAGCGAGCACACCCACAAAAGTTAGGAACGCGTCGGACCGCAGGACGAGCAAGCCAACACCCGCTGCTCCCACCACGCAGGCAACCACGTGCGTAAGGCGAATCCTCTCCCCCAGCAACAGCACTCCAAGGAAGAACACGAACAGGGGCTGAATGGACATCACCAGTGCAGCGAGCCCACCCGGCAGTTGGTACGCGGTGAAGAACGGGAGGAAGAAGAACAGCCCAATGTATGACCAACCGCGTGGACCGACTCGTCAACCGCGGGCTGGTTCATCGTGAGACCAACCCGGACAACCGCCGGCAACTGCTGATCAGCCTCACCCCTGAGGGACTGGCCCTGGTGGATGAGGTGGTGGAGCACCACGTAGAGAACCAACACAAGATGCTCGAAGGACTCTCCAAGACAGAGCGGACACAGCTCGCCAACCTTTTGCGCAAGTTCCTGCTGACAAACAACGACGGCGAACCCTCCTAAGCGGGCACGTGCAAGGATGAGGCGTGGACACTTCCTCTGAGCAGCTGGCGATCGCAATCGGAAAAGCGCTGGGCGGTGGGCAAGCAAGCGCCTATAGCGGCACAGTGTTCTGCCAAGGCCACAACCATCAGATGAGTTATGCCGTTTCAGTGCACCCGAGGGCCTTCATGTGATCTGCGAAGGAGTTGCCGGACGGACGCACCCTAACCTTCGATCCCCGAAGACTGATCATCCAGACCGACGGCGTGGATGATCCCTACGGCCTCTCCATTGAGCGCATCCCATTTTCCTTCCCTGAAGCCGTCCAGCTCTCCTTCCCTCTTTCCCTGCCCATCTGGGGCCGACACTTGGACGACTACCACCCGGTCGCTTCCGAAGTACACGGCCCGGACACGACGCTCCTGCTGAGGCACAGCATGGACCCGACGATCTTTGGGTCCTTTAGCTTTGATACGGAGAGCGGGATCGCGAAAACCCTGTTCACACTCTCCACGGCGCTGAAGCTGGAGCGCGAGGCCCGGCCGGACAACGGAAAGTACGACTTCGGGTTCGTCGCCGGGTCCGGTGATCCTGATCTTCAGAATCGCCTTCGTCAGGACAAAAACACCCAAGAATAGAGAGATGGCCTGCAGACGTCAGTCCAGAGGCCGTCACTAACTTCCCGGTCACTCAAGGTCGTTAGGCTCCGGGCTGCTTACGCTTGCCCCGCCGCAACACATAGACGCCGTAGCAACCGAACCCCAGCATGAGAACCGCTGCACCGGCCCGCCACCACGCGAAGGGCTGCCACGTGGCGAACACAATCGCCAAAGCGAAGAACGCAGCCACTTGTAAGGGAGGCGGAACCTTGCTTCTCATATCTGTCACCCTTCGTCACTGCACGGTTGCACGAGTCACCAACCCGCGCAACCTGCCAAGGCGATTCCCATGGAGGACAGGGCACCTGCCAAGGCCCACCCAACAGGCGCTCCCCCTGGCACGAAGATGGTGACCATACTCAGGCCTACCCCCAGTGCGCAACTCCACAACAAGCTCCCCGGGCTCCCTCCGATGTTCAAGTGCGCCGTTTGCTGCCCACCGATGTAGACATCAAGGTAGCCGGGGCACGTCATAGGGTCATTGGCGGTCCAATCGAACGACATTCCCATATTCGTGCAGAACGAGTAGTACTGACCCGCTGGTTCAGGCGGTGCCGGGCTGTTCACCTCCTCCGGAATCTCAACGATGGCAGCTTGCGTTGAACTCGCGGGTTCAGCTGCGTTGGCGGGGGCAAGGCCCGTAAAGACCAAACCCGCGGCAACTAACAGGCCGATTGCTATCTTGCTGATGCGCCTCAGGATCACGATTGCTCCTAGTGAAGAACGATCTTGCTTTGACTCGCCCAGCCTGGGCCCAGCGAATGCCCGCACAGACGCAAAAAGGCAAACTAGGTGGCGATTTCACTGAAACTAGGTGCCCAAAAGGCCAAAAATGAGTGGTCTCTAGCCTCGTCTAGGTGCCACGCACTCCCACCCGAAGAGTTCAATGGCCCACGCGTCATGGCACCATAAGCTGACCCAGGAACTCCAAAGTCGTCAAAAGGAAATGGTGTGGAGAATGTCAGTTCGGCGGCAATCGACCTCATTTCGGCAAGAGCTTTGTGGGTTATCAGGCAGGATGCCGCAACGGCCGCGATCTCGGCTGCGACGGAAGCTCTGGTCGAAGGGCACGACGGCCAGGGACTCCGAGAGCTTGCCGGCGCTTCGCCACAGATCAACGTCTTCGAGCTTCGAGTTCTCATCGACGATGCCCTCAATGAGCTTGGCTTGGCAGCAGTTGAGATGACCGGCGACGAAGCGAAACTCATAGCGGCCCACTTCTACGCCCGCCGAGCCATCGAAGGCAACTTGCGGATACGGGAACTCACATCGTGGGCGCACAGGGTTGTCGGCCATGAAGGTCACCCCATTGCCCAGAAGTTGGTTGACCTCGACGACGCCTACGACGATGGGTGGGGTGAAGAACCTGACGCCATGCAGGTGATCAGTCGTTTGGGACTGCCCCGGGTTTTGTCGACTTTGGACTGTTTGGAGGGTCTGGATAGCCTACCCATGGAGTGGCTCCACGTTAACTATTCAGACGAGCGAATGGGCCGCGACAATAGGCTCCCCCGAACCCACCGCGAAATGGCACTCAGTGTGGAGGACGGCGCTCGTAAAGATGACGTGGGGACCTTCTACCCGAGCTGGGGCTACTACGTCTCCATGCTCGGTTTCCTCGCTGGAAGTGATAGACGAGTGTGCCCCTTCGAAGTCTCCACGGCGGACGGTGACCAAGATGGGCGATCCAGTGATTCCTTCAACCTCAACTTTCTCGAAGCGGCGGTCCCCGGACGCGGCGCCCTCGTTGACGGCGTCGCCTCCCTCATTGATCTATGGGAGCCCACTCGGGGTGGCCTCTTCAGCTCCGCAATAACCAAGAAAAACCGAGACCAGCCCATCTGGTACCCACCAGTTGGCGTTGTCACCTATTTCGCTAACGACAGCGGCTACGTCCTCCCGGAAGACCCGCTAGTCGATCTGCACCCGCTCCGGAAGGGCACTCTGGCGGTCCTTAAGGACTGGACCTTGGAGGCTGCCCAAAGATACGAAGCCGCATTCAGAGCCGACAATAATGGCATCCCGAATGACCGTTCTGCGAGCTAAGTTCCCAGTTCAAGCTGTGACTGGAAGAACCGGCGCCGTTCTGTCACTGACCGAGGACCCGACTTTACGATCGAGCTCCACCGTGATCGACCCTTCGCGAGATGAGCACAAGCAGCCGGAGTGGCTTAAGCGGAAACTCCACGAGGGCAACTCGAACTGAGCCGGCACCAAAGGACCTAGCCGCCCGCGATCTCCCGCAGCGTCTGCAAGTGCGCCGCCCACACGTTCCGTCCGGTACCCGTCAGGCTGGCCGATGTCCTGGGAAACTTCCCGGCGAAGCTCTTTTTGATCTTCACGAACTCGGCCTTCTCCAAAATCGAGAGCTGCTTGCTCAACACCGAATCGCTGACCTGAATGGCGTCCCTCAGGTCCTTGAAGTCCAACGACTCAGCCTTCGCGAGCGCAGCCATGATGGAGAACCGGACCGGTGAGTGGACGAGCTCGTTGAGCTTGTGACGCGGGTGTTCCGCCGGGGCGCTCATGCGCGCAGCTCACGGAAGGCAGCAGCAAGGCCAATGGCTGCCAGGGCAATGGCCGCGGGGATGTAGAACCAGAGGTTGCCGTCCCGGAAGAAGTAGGCGCCAACCACGAGCGCCACGACGTACAGCGCGAAGTACCCCAGAAGAGACGTCAGGAACCGTTTGGTGAAGCCGACCTTGGTGGACCGTTGGAACATTGGCCAGATGCTCGCGGTAATTGCGCCCCAGGCTCCCACAGAACAGGCCAACAATGCCGCGCCGTAGCCGCCGACCAGAACGATGTGCATCCCGATCATCAGCAGCGAACCCATAATCGCGAGGCTGGTGAACATTACAGCCACCGGCCAAGCTGCCGCGTTGATGGAGGAGGCGCCCAGTGAATCGGCCCGTGCAAGGAGTTCCCGTGCTTCGGCTGCTGACATATTGCCGGTGGTCTCGTTCATGGTGTCCCCCAAGTTTGTGCGGATCGATACCCCCACCCTAAGAAAGTACTTTCCAAGTTGTCAACTACTTTCCCATGGCAGTCGAGTTACCAACAACCCCGCCAACCCCGGTAAATTTAAACCCAAGAGTTTGACCCTCGGTGAGCAACACCACTCGCGCGCCTCACGAAAGCAGGATCATATGACCGTCTCTCCCCTCATCTGGGGTATCACCATCGTCGTCATTTTGGCGCTCTTGGCCTTTGACTACTTCTTCCACATCCGCAAGGCCCACGTCCCATCGCTCAAGGAAGCGGCCGTCTGGTCCTCCATTTACGTTGGACTCGCAATAGTTTTCGGCGTCCTGGTCCTGATTTTCGGCGGCGCCCAAATGGGGTCCGAGTACTTCGCCGGCTACATCACGGAGAAGGCCCTCTCGGTAGATAACCTGTTCGTGTTCCTCATCATCATGGCGAGCTTCAGGGTGCCACGTGAGGATCAGCAGAAGGTCCTCCTGTTCGGCATCGTGTTCTCCTTGATCGCCCGTACAGGTTTTATCTTCCTTGGCGCAGCACTCATCAACTCGTTCGCGTGGGTGTTCTACATCTTCGGACTGATCCTGCTCCTCACGGCTGGCAACCTGCTCAAGCCCGGCGACCACGGTGACGGTCAGGCCAACAACTTCATCATCCGGCTCGCCAAAAAGCTCTTCCACACCACGGACAAGTACGACGGCGACAAGCTCTTCACCGTGGTGAACGGCAAGCGCGCCCTGACTCCCATGCTCCTTGTAATGGTGGCCATTGGCGGCACGGACATCCTCTTTGCGCTGGACTCCATCCCGGCAATCTTCGGCCTGACGCAGAACGTGTTCATCGTCTTCACCGCCACCGCGTTCTCACTAATGGGCTTGCGCCAGCTGTACTTCCTGATCGACGGACTGCTGGACCGCCTCATCTACCTCTCCTACGGCTTGGCGGCCATCCTCGCTTTCATCGGCGTCAAGCTGATCCTGCACGCCCTGCATGAGAACAACCTTCCATTCATCAACGACGGCGAGCACGTCAACGTCATTGAAATCACCACGGGCCTCTCGCTCAGCGTCATCATCGGCGTCCTGATCATCACCGTGGTGCTCTCCCTGATCAGCCCTGCGGGCAAGGCCCAGACGGCCATCAACAACGCCCGCCGTCACGCCGTCGATTATCTGGACCTCGACTACACCGCCGACGCCAACGAGCGCGAGCGTATCTACCGTGCCCTCACGGCTGAGGAAGCGCAGATTGTGCAGATGCCACTGAAGTACCGGAACAAGGCCAAGGACGTGGAGACCATCCGCGAGCAAGTGGCCGAGGCACACCGTCAGCACGAGGAATTCCTCAAACGGTAAGTCTCACCAAACGCTAAGGCTCACTACCAAGTCAGGCGCCCAGGAGCACGCTGATCTGATCCCGGATCTCGTCGCCAACCTGGGCGTCTGTCATGTCAATAGTCGCTGAGGACGCCATGCTGACGAACATGATGGCGGAGACGATCCGAGCCAGTTTCGCCGGGTCGCGGGCCAACAACTGACCGTCGCGGCCCAGCACTCCGGCAATGGCCTCTTCCGTACGCATCGTGAGGGACAACGCCTCTGCATGGTGAGGTTCGGCAGGGTCACCGAAGACGATCTCCCGCAGGTAGGTTCGGCCGTTTTCGATCTGAACACGGTTGCACTCAATGATGGGCCGGATGATGGCCATCACCGCGTCCAGCACCGTGATTTCAGCGGCGGCCGCTTCGACTCCCGCGTCGAGCGCTTGGGCGTACTTGGCGTTGTGCACCAACAAAAGCAGCTCCGCCTTCGTCTTGGCATACAGGAACAAGGTTCCCGATCCGACGTCAGCCTTTTCCGCCACCTGCTGGGTGGTGACCTCGTCCACTCCGTACTGGGTGAAAAGTTCGCGTGCGGCCGCGGTGATGCGGTCAAGCTTTTCCTGCTTATTCCGCTCACGTCGGCCAAGTGTCTGGGGCGCAGGCTGCATTTAGCTACCGTATCAGCGGGCCGATGCATCAGCGGGCCGTCCGCATCAGCGGGCCGTCCGTATCAGCGGCCCAGGAACTCGAGCGCTACCGGGACGAACCTGTCATGGAACTGGAAGATACCGCCATGCCCGGAGTCGGGGTAGATGACCAGTTCGCTGCCGGGAATCCTCCGGTGCATGTCGCTGGACAGTACCGATGGCACCATGCGGTCGTTGTCGCCGTTGGCGATGAGCGTGGGTTGGGTGATCACGCCAAGATCGGCCGACGGCGACACTCCCCACCGCCTGATGGCTTTCAGTTGCGTCTGGAATGCCTTGAGCGAGATGGGTGCCTCACGATTGGTGGTCCGTTCCTTGAGCCGATGGATGAATGCCCTCGCAGCGGGTTTTCCGGCGGCGTTCCGGTTGAAGAACAGGAACTCCTTGGGGTCCTGCCGGGTGAGGGCGCCCCGAACTACGTCAAAGTACGTGGTTCCCATGATCTTCTGGATGCCCTCACCACCGGCAGGTCCCGTGCCAGCCAGGACGAGCTTGCGGACAAGGCCGGGGTGTTTGACCACCAGCGACTGGGCGATCATGCCGCCGAGCGAGAATCCAAAGAGATCCACTGCCGGATAGCCGAGGGCCTGAATAAAGGCGGCAGCATCATCCGCCATGGCTTCGATGCTGTCCGGAACGGACCCCGTGGTTGCACCGACTCCGCGGTTGCTGAAGGTGATCACGTGGTGTTTCTCAGCAATGGGGTGGATGATGCTCGGATCCCAGTTGTCCATGGTCCCGGCGAGGTGAATCAGGAAAACTACCGGAACCCCACCTTTAGGCCCCATTTCGCGGTATGCGTAGCTGACGCCGTTGGCTGTCAGCGTCTTCGCGGGCACCTGTAAATACGACTGCTGTTCACTGCTCATGATGTTCGTCCTGTCGGTATGGAGTGGTTAGAGATGGCTGACAACGGTCTTACCGCGGACGCCGCCGTTGTCGAGGGCCGCAAGTACATCGGCCGTCTGGTCAAAAGGCACCACACGTCCCACCACTGGCTTGATGTCTCCGGCGTCGATGAGTGCTGCGATTTCCCTCAACTGGCCACCATTAGCGCGCATGAAGAGGAACTCGTACGTGACTCCCAGGCGGCGGGCTTTGCGCCGGATCCCCGAGCTGAGCAGGGTCATCAACCCCAGCAGAACCGGGTTTCCGCCCAGCTGTCGGGCGAAACCGGCATCCGGCGGGCCGGCGATGCCAATGGCCCGGCCACCCTTCTTCAGGACTTTCAGGGACCGCTCCAGGTTTTCGCCGCCGAGGCTATCCAGGACGAGGTCATAGTCACTGAGAATTTCCGTGAAATCCTCAGTCCGGTAGTCGATCACCACGTCCGCGCCAAGGTCCCGGACGAAGTCCTTGTTTCCGGCGCTGACAGTAGTGGCCACCGTCGCCCCGAGATACGTGGCCAGCTGGATGGCAATGGACCCCACTCCCCCGGCTCCAGCATGGATGAGTACCTTCTGCCCGGGGCCAACATTGCCCCGCTGCACCAGCGCTTGCCAGGCAGTCAATGCCACCAATGGAAGCGAGCCGGCCTCTTCCATGCTGATGGTGGCCGGTTTGATGGCAAGGTCTTCCTCGGCAACGGCCACCCGCTCCGCGAAAGTCCCGATTCGGTCATTTCCCGGGCGTGCGAATACTTCGTCGCCGGACTCGAAGGACTTAACCTTTGCCCCGACCTTCAGGACCACACCGGCAACGTCATGGCCCAGTATCTGCGGCAGTTTGTACGGGAGGATCTGCTTGAACTCTCCCAACCGAATTTTCTCGTCCAGCTGGTTGAGGCCTGCTGCGTGGACTTCCACCAGCACATCGTGGTCTCCGAGCACGGGCTCGGGGACGTCCTGCTGCTGAAGGGGTTCCTTGTACTGGCTGAGGACGAAGGCTTTCATGGGGGTTCTCCTGGACTGCATAGCTGACTTAACTCAATTATGAGTGCACTCAGTAAATTAAGCAAGAGTTCTCCGCTGGATAATGGTCGGATGGGACAGCGGAGCGATGACGGCGTGAACGAACCATGGCGGACCAGCACACGGCTGCCACTCATCCTGGACGCCCTCCTGGGATCCGAAGAAGAGCCAGCCGTGCGCCAGTTGATCGATGCCTTCGGCGGGCCCGCGGCAAGAGCCAAGGATCAACTGGTGGGCGAACCCGCGTACCGATCGCGACGGCTGCAGTTCGCCTCGGGCGGCCAAATGATCATGCACGACGGCGTCACGGTGGCGGTCGTGCTGCACGCAGCACCTACTGGGTTCGCACCTGGCGGGTTTCACCTGCCGTCATGGATCCCCGGCTTGGATAAGGACGCTACCCTCAGCGACCTCAAGGGAGCCCTCGATGCTCCCCGCGCTCCCGGAGGTATGGGCTTCGTACTGGACGGTGCCTACGTGGAACCCCGCTTCAAGAACAACCGCGGCTGGAACGAGCCCGGCAATCTTCTCAGCCTTAGTTTCAGGGCGGAGGCTCCGCAGCATGCCTGCCGCCCCGAGGATGACGATTGTCCAACATGCAGCGATCTCTTGGTTCGCGGAGCCCACACCGGCGGGATGGACGTGGAACAAACCATCGCTGCACTCTCCTCAGCCGCAGCGGCGGGCCTGATCACTGAAAGCCCCAGCTGGGTCCCGCTCGCAGACCTCCAACAACTCCATGCGTCACAACTGATGGAACGGGTGGAGAGCCAGCTTAGCTGTTCGGCGTGCCTGCGAATCATCTGCCTGACGCTCTACCGCGAATCATCCCCGACGTTTGAATACACGGTGCTCAACGAAGCCCGGCAACGGCCACTCGAAGCGATTCCGCCGGTTGAGCAGTGGGGAGACCACCTGAGGATAGCCAAGGATCGCGATGCCATGCATTACGTGGACCACCAGCCGGGCTCATGGTTCCTGGTTGAACAGCAAGGATCTCTTTTTCTCGAAGGGAGGTACTGCATCAATACGATGGTGGACTCAACGGCCCTGCTTCGCCTGGACCAGGCCGAAACCGATGCCTATAGGACCGGTGGCCACGACTATCTCTCCGACCTCGCCAAGCGAATTGATAAGAGCGGCCCCCACACTGAGGAATCACCCTATTTTCGGAGAGACCTCTACCGTGGGCCTGACCGCGCCATGTTGTCCAAGAGCGTCGCGGCGGCCATTGTGAACCACACCTGGGCTGCGGAGCAGCGGCGCCGGAGCTGACGATACCGGGCCTTGTGGCGACCAGGGCCACGCCTCCCCTAGGCCGCGGGCTTCCGCCACATCACAGCCAGCACCAGCACCACAGCACTGAGCCCCAGCATCACCAGGACCATGATCCCCCAGTTGGCCTGATTCACGCCGGGGCCATAGAGCACGCCGATCAGGACAGTGGCGGTGATGGCCCCGAGGTAGCGGCATGTCTGGAAAATACCGGCCGCCACTCCCCTCTCTTCGGGCCGGGCCGAAACGTACAGGCCTTGGTTTGAGGCCGTACTCACCACGCCGTACGGAACACCCATCAACGCGGTGAGCACGAACACCAGTGGCGCCCACAAGCTCAGGGTCAGGAACCCGAGCGTGCCTGCCGCAATTGTCAGGATCAGCACCCCGGTGATCAGAACGGGTCGCACGCCGAACCGCTCAATGAACCGCACGGTCAGTGGCGTCACCACAACCGACAACGCCGCAAGGGGCAGCATCAGCAGGCCCACCACACCGGCGTCGTAATTCCCTGCCTCCTGCAGCAACTGCGGAAGGCCGAAGAACGCAAAGTAGTAGACGCCGCTGAACACCACAAACAGCAAGTACACCAACAGCAGCGGACGGTTCCGGCCCAGCAGGCGGAGGTCCAGGAACGGAGGCTGGAATCGCAGCTCACGCCAGGCGAACAGCGCTCCGATCACCGTGGCCGCACCCAGTAGATACCAGCGGTAGCCGGGCAGCACGTTGAGCAGCGCCATCATGGCGAGCATGAGGGATACCACGAAGGCGAGGATGCCGGGGATGTCGGAATCGCGGATCAGCTGGCCGAGTTTGCCGGTCTCGCGCCCGGCATCTGCGGGCGCGGTCTGGCGGACAACAATCAACGCCAACAAAGCAATGGGAACGTTGATCGCGAACAGCGCCTGCCACCCGACCAGACTCACCAGCAACCCGCCCACGACGGGTCCGACGGCAGCGGCCGAAGTGTTGGCCATCTGGATCCGGCCGAGCGGCCGCGTGGACGGCAAGTTGGCCAGCCGGCTGAGCTCGGTGACCATCACGACGGCGGACGGGTACGCCGTCGCGGTCCCTACAGCCATGAGCGCGCGGGCCACGCATACCAGCGCGAAGTTGGGCAGGAACGGCGCGATCGCACACGTCACCGCCACCAACGCCATACCGAACATAAACAGGCGCCGCGGGCCGAAGCGGTCAGCGAGTCGACCCATCAGCGGTTGACCGGCCGCGGACGCGAGATAGAACGAGGTGATCACCCAGGTGACGGTGGCGACGTCGAGCTCGAAATGCTCCCGCAAGACCACCAACGCTACGGCGATCATGGACGAGTTCAACGGGTTCAGCGCCGTCCCGAGGCTCAGCGCAGCAATCGCAAGGCCGGGGCGTGGTTTGTTGGCGGTCACCCGTCCAAGTCTGCTCCATGGTTGCCTCGGGTCACGAACCCGGGTGACCACACCGGGTCACAGAGCGGACGCCTCCGCCCAAACTCTGGCCAACCATCCATGCCGGGTAGGGGCCAGGGGCTTAACCGAAGTTGCTCCGCCGCAGAGCATTCAGGCGGGCGTTGTACTCAGTATCGTCGATCTCACCGCGGGCAAACCTTTCCGCGAGAAGCTCCTCCGCTCCGCCCGTACGGTGCGGCCCGCCAGCGTACCTCCGGCTGCCGGCACCCATGGACCGGGCAAGAAAGACGATCGCTGTGATGATCGCTCCCCAAAACAGTATGAAACTCACAGCCATGAGTGCGTATCCCCAGACGCCCATGTTTCCGTCCCAATACATCATGGCTACTCCTTCAGACCAGCGGGCACGTCCGTGCTCCCGGCCTCCACTATCCCCCCGCAAGGAGCGGCGCGTCAGAGTCTTAAGTCCCCCGACGGCGGCAAACGTCGGAGGCGGCTACTCCTCGAAGTGCGTGGTGATCTTCCCGGACGAGACGGCAGAAATGATGGACTTGGCCAGGTGGCGCAGCTTGATGTTGCGGTTGCTGGACGCCGTGCGGAGGATGGTGAAGGCCTCCTCCTGGCTGCAGTGGTTCTGCGCCATGATGGCCCCCACAGCAAGGTCGATCACAGTGCGGGTCTGCATTGCTGCGGCAAGATCATTCCGGGCGTCGCTGAGCTGCGCGATCTTCAGGGCCAGGCGCAACGACTTGGAGGCGTGGGAGGCGAACTCCTCGGCACTCTCTACGTCGTCATCGCTGAACGCGTCCGGCTGCTCGGAGTAGAGGTTCAACGCTGCACGTGTATCGCCTTCAACCAGAAGGGGGACACTCAGGACGGATCGCAGGCCTTGGTGCGAAGCAGCCTGCACGTACTCGGGCCAACGATGTTCCTGGAGAAGATCCGGCACCATCACGGGGGTGAGCTTATCCATGGCAGTGAGGCAGGGACCATCAAAGTCGTTCTGGAGTTCGTCCATTACTCTGGCGCGATCATCACTGCTGGCAGCGGTGGCCGACTTCTTACGACGCAATACGGTGATGCCACAGAAGACGGGTTCCGGGCGCGAGAGGCTTTCGGCGGAGAAAGCCGCGAGCTCGCCGAGAAAAGCCTCGACGTCTTCGCTGCCCAGGACGAGATCCAAGAAAAAACCGTTCTTGAGAGCTTCCTGCTCGGGGCGGGGGTTGACCATGCACGTTCCTACTGACTGAAATGCGTCCCCAGCAGACAGCAAAGGAGCGAAAATTGCCGCCCTCTGCAAAACGGTCTGGCAATACCTTATCGCCCAACGATCACCGGTACAAAGTGCTGCACGGAACGGCTTGACCTGCGGATACGCGACTCCGGATATGGCATTTTGTCAACTAAGGCAAGGGTTTCACGCGTCCCCAAAAGTAAGTAGGCTTACTAAAAGGATCTGAGATCCGTCATAAGGACTATTCGTACAAAGGAGTCATCAGATGGGCGTTGAAGACAGCATCCGTAAGGCCACCGAAAACGCTATGGAAGACCTGGCCGGGACCTCCAAGCCGGTGAATGATCAGCAGGTTCCAGCGCCCGGCGAGAAGGACGACGATATCCAGGTCCACTCCTCCATAAGCGAAGGCTCAAACGCCATCGACGAAGATCACTCCCCCAACACCAGGGCAAAGGGCCGCCACCGTGCGGATGGAGAACCCGACGGCGGAACCACCTCACCGAGGCCGGGAACCGACGGCGACACTCAGGGCCGCAAACCGCACGATGGCACTGCTGTCGGCTCAAGTGACGCAGCGGGACCGGCCGGCCTGCCCAGTGGAGACCCCGATGACCTGCGCGCAGATCCCTCGGAAAGCGGGGGCGACCCCTCAACGAGCATGGGCCGCGGCTAGGAAGGCTCACCAGCTTGTACCGTCACGACCCACTTTAAACCTAAAAAGGCCATAATTCAGCCGAAAACGGTTGTTTTTGGGACTTCTTGGGCCGAAAGTAGGTGAGGACGGTACATCTCAAGGGCAGATAGGCTTCGGGAATGCTCCCCAACCCGACCGCCCGGCTGCGCTTCCGGGAGATGACCCTCGCCGATCTCGATCTGATGAGCTCCTTGCTGGGTGATCCCGACGTCATGACGTACTACCCGGCGCCTAAGTCGCGGGATGAATCAGCAGCCTGGATCAAGTGGAACCAGAACAACTACGCTCGCCACGGATACGGGTTGTGGATCGTAGAAACGCGCGACGGCGAGTTCGTCGGCGACTGCGGGCTGACGTGGCAACACGTCAACGGGCGGGCTGAACTTGAGGTGGGCTACCACGTTCGTCGGGACGTGCAGGGGCGCGGATATGCGTCGGAGGCAGCATTGGCGTCCCGGGACTTCGCACGCGATGTCCTGGGGGTCCCCCTCCTTGTTGCGATCATTCACCCGGGCAACGTGGCTTCACGGAGGGTTGCTGAGCGGATGGGAATGCAGCAGCTCGAGGACGACATGGGCGGATCCATGGTGCGGACCGTGATGGGCATCGAACTGAGGTAGCCGGGGGCTAGTCAGGTGTGCCGCTACCACCGGCTTTGGCTGCTGGGAGGTCCAAGATCAGCAAAAACTGGTTGTTTTGCGGGCTTTCCTGGTTCAAAGAAGGTGGTGAAGCGCCAGCCACGGGCTGTGAAGCGCGCTGGGGGCTACCAGCTGAGGTCGGCGGCTCCGAGCGAGACGAAGCGTGGCGAGGTACGGTCCGGAGAATCAACCAGTTCCCTTAGTTCGCGAGCCGCCTGCCGTGGATCCTTCGAAACTACCGCCCAACCGGCCTCGGAAAATTCGTCTACTAACGACCTTCCGAGTCCACGGCCGGCACCCGTAATGACTGCCAGCCTTCCGTTGGGAATCATGCGAATCGGACGTCCGTATCCGGGTCCTTCCGGCTGTCCAGCATGCTGATGATCTTGCTCTCGAGTGCGGCAACGGTTGCCTCCGGCAGGACGATCAAGCCATCAAGTTCCTTCCGGGCCCGCTTATAGGCCGTTTGACGTTCGGCGGGAGTGGCGGCTGTGTCCTCTGCGATGCGCAGGAGCTTCCTCGCAGTCGCCAGTCGTTGGCGCTCCGGGCCGGTGAAGTTGCCGTCCTTGATGCGCCTGGCTTCCCGTTCGGCAACATCAAAAGCGAGTTCGTAGCTGTGGACAGCCGCCCGATACTCAGCCAGCCTGGCCGGCGTCGAAATTTCTTCAGGTGTGGCGGGACGTAAGCTGTCGGCCTCTTTCTTGGCCCGCAGGAACGCGACCGTGAGCGGTTCGCGGACGTCCGTCATGAGCGGGAAATCGATGAGGTTACCCACGTCCAGCTCGTACTCGAGCCACCTGTGGTTCACGGAATCGTGCGCAGCAATGAGCGAGACTACCTCTGTCTGGTTGGCTTCCTCGTGCACCGCCAGCTGGTTCTGCAGCTTCAACAACTCCACCTTGCGCCGGTGCCGCTCTTCGCTGGCTTTGGACCACGACCTCGCCCAGCCACCAGCCATCCCGCCAATAGGGAAAATGAGCCACCAGTAACTGCCAAGGAAGTCGAAGAGGGGTTCCACTGCTCCATCCTCCCACCGGCGCGGACCGGGTCTCAACAAGACTGGCCAAGTCGGGCAACCATATCCCGCTAGGCTTCCCTCATGGACCAGCGACTACATTTCCTCACGTTCGCCACCAAGGATCTGGACGCCGCGCGCGCCTTCTATAAGGAAGGGCTTGTCTGGGATCCGGCCATGGACGTTCCCGGCGAGATCTTGTTCTTCCAGATCGCGCCGGGGCTGATGCTCGGCCTGTTCGACGCCGAAAAGTTCGATCAGGACCTCGGCGCCACTGCTCCTACACAGGGAGTCAGCGGTGTGACGCTCTCACACAACGTTGGCAGCCCGGCGGAGGTCGCCAGTACCATCGACGCCTTGGTCGCGGCCGGGGCCATTGTGCTGAAACCCGCCCAGGCCGGCGCGTTTGGCGGTATTTTCCACGGACACGTCAAGGACCCCAACGGCATCGTCTGGGAGATCGCGCACAATCCCGGCTGGCGCATTGACGACGACGGCACGGTGGTTTTCGGATGAGCGCACTCCCGCCGACGGTCGCCGACGACGTCATCAACCACAGCGGCCGGGTACAGTTCGACACGTTTTTGGACGAGCACCGCAGAGCTCTGAGCGCCAGTTTGGATGGACTCACGGAAGAACAAGCACGACGCCGGCTGGTTCCGTCGCGGACCACGCTGCTGGGCTTGGTGAAGCACGCTACTTTCGTGGAGAAGGTGTGGTTCGACGAAGCCGTCACGCGAAGGTCCCGCACAGAGATTGGGATCCCGGCGTCACCAGACGAATCGTTCATCCTGGACAGCAACGACACCATCGCCAGCATTCAGACGGCTTATCTGGAAGCTTGCGCGGCCTCCCGGCGCGCGGTTGCGGAGCTGAGCCTTGATGATCTCCTGCTGGGAAACCGCCGTGGCCCTCTGCCCCTCCGCTGGGTGTACCTCCACATGCTGCGGGAACTGGCGCAGCACTGCGGGCACGCGGAGATCCTGCGTGAACAAATCCTTGATGCAGACCGGCCCTGGAAAAGGTGAGCACCGTGATCGCCCAGGTCGCGGGAAGGGTGCGTGATCGCCGGAGAGGGACGGCGAACTCGCAGCATTCCCGCGATTTCGCTGCGTGCGCGGCGGCACTTCCGGGACAGCTAAGAAGTGCGGATGCTATTCACCTAGCAACAGCCATACGACTACAGACCGACAGCATGGTCGCCTACGATCACGAATTACTTCTGGCCGCCACCGAATCAGGGATAACCACCGCATCGCCCGGGGCTTAGCAGCGGCTCAAGCGCTAATCGATAATCCGGAAGTCGTCGAAAGCCCCGGTGGCCTCGGAAACCTGGAACTCAACGTCCGCCACCTGGCCCGGGACGCGCGACGAGTGAAGCCAGTCCGTGAAGTCGCTGACGTTCCCGACTTCCCCTTCGGCCACAAGCTCCACGGAACCGTCCGTGCTGTTGCGCACCGTCCCCTTCAAATACAGCTCATCAGCTTTCCGGGCTGTCCAGTAGCGGAATCCCACCCCTTGGACCACGCCGGTGATACGGGCTGTCAGGCGAACGGTTTCGTCAGTCATGGAACCACCTTAAGCAGACCCGCCCTCGTCCGTCCCACTCCCCGTCGAACGGAGAGGAGAGCGAACAAGGGCGGGTTTCGTGCCTTGAACGAACTAGCCGATCACGATGTCCCGCGTGGCGTGGCTGTACGTGATGGTGACGGGTCCGCCGTGGTGGTTCAACTCGTGGTTCGCGCCGTCCCGGGCACCGAACGCACCATAATTCTCGTCCCACGAACGGTTCAGCGCGATCTTGTAGGTGTAGAAACCGGCAGGCAGTTCAGCCGTGAGCGTCCACAGCTGGACGATGGGGTTGAACTCCATCTGGGCTTCGTCGTACTGCGGTGCCCAGTCCTCGGGTGCTCCAAGGATCTTGTTGAAGTCGCCCGCGATCGCCACAGCGTCCGGCTGCGGCAGGGTCTCGACGGCGGAGGCCGCCTTCGTCTTGGCCGTCGCCTTACGGGGGGACTTCTTAGCGGCGGGTTCAGCCGCCGCGGAGGAAGCCTTGGCTGTTGCAGCTTTGGCCCTCGGCGCGGAGACCTTGGCCGCAGCGACCTTCGGCTCAGCTACATCGGCCGCTGCCACTTTAGGCGCAGTGAGCTTCTTCGCAGCGGCCCGCTTGGTCGCCGCCGCCTTCTTGGCCTGTGGCTTCACGGGCGGGGCCGTCGGTACGGCGACGTCGGCAGGAACCGGAGTTCCGGCGTCGAGCGCTGCACCAAATGCCTCGGCATCCGCGAAGGCGACCGTGGCACGCAGACCATCTTCCGGAATGGTCCAGCCGGAACGGCCCTTGACCAACCAACCGGCCTTCACCAGTTTGGCCGAAGCCGACGTCAAGGTCTTGTGTCCGCGGGGGATGCCGCCACTGAGAAGCTCAGCCTCGTGGTCATTGAAAGGCACCCGGACGATCGCCTCGGCCAGCACCTCGCCGGCGTTCAGCGTTGCACCGGACCATACGCTTTCAGCGAGGATGTCCAGTACGGCCTTCAGACGAAGGTTGGTGTTTTCGGCGGTATTCGCGCCCATGCTTCTCCTTCAACGGTGGATACTCCATAGAAGTTTGCCAATGAATTGTTAATTCCCGCGACTGCGGAAGGTAAACACCGTGTGTCGTGACTGAGTGTGACATGCCGGACGCCGCAAGTGATGTGCGGGTCTCGGCTGCTGTGCTTTAGGCCGCCGAGACGGACGCCTTGACCCACTCCGTGACCTCGTCCAGCAGCACCGCTTTCCGGGCGTCGCTGGCGAAGGAGGAGCGGATGGAGTTCGCTGCCAAGGTGGCTTGTTCGGGAACTGAGAACTCCAGTACCTTCACCAGTTGCTCGAAGTTCTCGTCCACGTAACCACCAAAGTAGGCGGGGTCGTCAGAATTCACGCAAACGTTCAGGCCGATCGCCAGCATCTCCGGCAACGGGTGGTCCTCCAACTTATCCACCGCACGGAGACGCACGTTGGAGAGGGGACAAACCGTCAGGGGAACCTGCTCAGCAACGAGCCGCTGCACCACGTCTGTGTCTTCCATGCAGCGGATGCCGTGATCGATCCGTTCCACATGAAGGAGATCCAGCGCTTCGGTGATGTAGGAGGCCGGTCCTTCCTCGCCCGCATGGGCGATTCGTCGCAGCCCTGCCTCGCCGGCGCGCTGGTACAGTCGCTTGAATTTCGACGGCGGATTGCCCACCTCTGCGGAGTCCAGGCCGATGCCTGCGATCGGTGCGTGCATCGCCTGGAGCTGGTCCAGAACTTCGAGCGCCGAATCCTCGGACATGTCGCGCAGGAATGCCGCGATGAGGAGGGTGGTGACGCCGAAATCTTCCTCGGAGGTGGCCAAGGCGTTGGCCACGCCATTGACGCAGGTCTCCAAAGCCACTCCCCGGGAAGTGTGTGCCTGGGGATCCATCATGATTTCCGCGTGACGCACGCCCCCGGCGGCGGCCCGCTTCAGATAAGCACGAGTCATGTCGGTGAAATCCTGCTCGGTCTGCAGGACGGCCATATTGGCGTAGTAGAGGTCCAGGAAAGATTGCAGGTCAGTGAACTGGTACTTTTCCCGGAGTTCCTCAATGTCTTGGTACGGCAGTTCGATGCCGTTTCGTTCGGCTAGGGCAAAGATCAGCTCTGGCTGGAGAGTCCCTTCAATGTGCAGGTGCAGTTCGGCAACCGGGGGCGCCGTGGGTGTAGTTTTCTCGCCAAAAGTTTCCACCTGACAACTCTAGGCCCCAACACCTGCACGTGTCCCGGAGCACTCAACTTGGTTCTCAAGCCCGGCACCCTCAAACTGAAAGGATGCAGACTTTCCTCCCTTTCGCCGATTTCCGTGAGAGTGCCGCGGCGCTCGACACTTCAAGGCTCGGCAAACAGCGCGTCGAAGCCCTCCAGGTTCTCCGCGCGTTGGTGATCCCGGAGTACGGTTGGCAGTCCCACCCCGCCGTGCGCATGTGGATGGGCCACGTCCCGGCGCTCACCATGTACGGCCTGGCCATGGCTGATGAGTGGATTGCGCGTGGGCACCCGGATAACACCCGCACCAACATCACGGAGTTCGCGCCTCAGGCTGCCCACCCGGATTACGCTTCCAGGATCATCATGCCGCCGTGGCTTGGACACGAGGACCTGCACCTCAGCCACCGTTCCAAGCTGATCACCAAGGATCCAAAGCACTACTCCCAGCTCTTTCCCGGCACTGAGGAAAAGCTTGAGTATGTGTGGCCGGAACCCAAGCATGAGTTCCACCCGGAAGACCCGGAAGAGGATCGCCTGTTGATTCTGCGCGCCAACGTTGATGACCTCCGCCCGGAGCAGCTCACCACCGTCGCCATGCCGCCGCATGGCAAAGCACGTGCCGCGGCCCCGGCAGACCCCGACGAGTACCAGTTTGTGTACGCCGAGGAGAAGTCCCGCCGACAAGTGGGTGGACCCAAGAAGCGCCCGGTGGTGCAGAAGGAAAAGAAGCCCACGCGCAAGCGCCAGGCACAGGAGCAGGCCTTCAACACCCTGCCTGGCAAGACCGAACTCGCTGTGCCTTTTGACGATGGCCAAATCTTCGCTGTTGGTCTGATTCAGGGCCGCCCCATCACTGTTGATGGCCGCTTCGCACGCAACTTCGAGGTCACCAACGTGATCAAGCGCACCGACTTCGACTACCCCGCACTGCTTCAGGATCCCCGGGTCTTCTTCCCGGTCCCGGCGCCTGCGCCTGCGCAGTAGCGGTACTTTTCACCAGCATACGACGGCGGCAGCCGGGTTCTGTATCCACGGAACCTGGCTGCCGCCGTCGTTTGTTTGCTGCATGCGGCGCCCGCTCTGTGAGACGGTAAGGGCACGCACCTAACCGGGGAGGGCCATGGATTTCCAGCACGTCATCGAAGAAGTCGGCCGGTACATGGACGTCGCCGGGGTGGCGGTGATGGTGATAGGTGCCGTGGTGTCCATCCCCATGGCCCTCCGGGGATACCAGCCAAAGCGGGCCCGCGGCCTGGCACCCTTCTCCCCGTACCGCTCCTACCGGCAACTGTTGGGCAGGTCCATCCTGTTGGGGCTCGAGCTCCTGGTGGCCGCCGACATCATCAGAACCGTGGCCGTCACTCCTACTTTTGAGAGCGTCGGGGTGCTGGCCATCATTGTGCTGATCCGGACGTTCCTCAGTTTCTCGCTGGAGCTGGAAATTACGGGCCGCTGGCCGTGGCAGAAGGAAAAAGACGCGTGACCCAGCAGTGGATCCCGGACATTCTTGGCGAAGGCTTTGAGCAGCAAACGTTAGAACTCGACGGCGGTGCTGAAGCCACCCTGGTGAGGTACCTCGGCACCGGCCCCGAGTGGCCGGAGGACTTGGACGGCGTTCCGGACCCCGCAGGAATCGATGCCGACGTCCTGTACGTCCACGGCTGGTCCGACTACTTCTTCCAAAAGCACGTAGCCGAGTTCTGGCACCGAACCGGCGCGCGCTTCCACGCCCTGGACCTTCACAACTACGGGCGCAGCCTGCGTCCCGGGATGGTTCCGGGTTTCGTCACCAACCTGTCCGCTTATGACGCCGACATCGCCGCAGCGCTGACCGCCATGGGCCGCTCCGACGTCCCTGGCCATGACCGACCACTCATCCTGTTGGGCCATTCCACCGGTGGGCTCACCCTCAGTCTGTGGGCTGCCCGTCATCCTGGCGTGGCTTCTGCACTGATCCTCAACAGCCCGTGGCTGGAATTTCAAGCCACCGAGCTCGGTAGACGCGCGATCGCCCCGCTGGTGGGACTGCGCGCCCGGCTCCACCCCCTGACACCGTTGCCCCCAGTGGATCCGGGCATCTACACCCGGGCCGTATCAGCCACCCTTGACGGTGAGTGGGACTACAACCTCCAGTGGCGGCCCGACCGGGGCTTTCCCATCACTCCGGCATTCCTCGACGCCGTGTTCCGCGGCCAGGCCACTGTTGCCGCCGGTTTGGGGATCGATGTTCCGGTACTCGTGCTGCTCTCGGACAAGAGCTACCTCCAGCCAAAATGGTCTGCCGACGCTCTCACGGCTGACGTCGCACTCAACGTGGATGCCGTGGCTCACCGCTCGTTGTCCTTGGCCGACACCGTAACGGTGAGCCGGCTCCCCAACGCGCTCCACGACACCTTCCTCTCACCGGAACCAATCCGGCGAGAGGCCTTCGCGCGGATCGGGCGCTGGCTTCCCACAGCTCTCCAGCCCTCGGATGCAGACGTGTGGGAAGCCAGGACCGCCGGTTTGTAGGGGTTACTTGCCGAGCCCGGCCCTTCGCAGCGCTTCCGCCATGGCTGTGTTGGCAGGAGCCGCCTGCTGATTACTTTGCCGCGCGCCTCCTTGGCGCCGATCGCCCTGACCCTGCCCCTGTCGCGGCGAACCTTGGCCTGATTGACCTGAACGCTGACCCGGCTGACCCGGCTGGCCGCCGCCACGCTGACCAGCAGCACCCTGGTTGCCCGGAGCACGCCCGCCTGAAGCACGCCCACCCGAGGTGCGGCCGCCGGCTGTGCCGGGTTCGTCGTCGAGCCTCAACGTTAGGGAGATGCGCTTGCGTTCGGGGTCGGCTTCCAACACTTTGACCCGTACCACTTGGCCGGATTTCACGATCTCGCGCGGATCCGAGACGAACTTGTTGGATAGTGCCGACACGTGAACAAGCCCGTCCTGGTGCACTCCGACGTCAACGAACGCACCAAAAGCGGCAACGTTGGTAACTGTGCCTTCCAGGATCATGCCGGGTTTGAGGTCGGAGATCTTCTCGATGCCCTCGGAGAACGACGCCGCCTTGAACGCAGGACGGGGGTCACGGCCGGGCTTCTCCAGTTCCGACATGATGTCCTTGACCGTGGGCAGGCCGAACGTGCCGTCAACGAAAGCCTGCGGATCCAACGCCGTAGCCGGACCGCCACCGGCTGCGACCAGGATCTTCCGGGCCACCGAGTATGCTTCCGGATGCACGCTGGAGGCATCCAATGGCTCCGCTCCCCCGGTGATCCGGAGGAAGCCTGCGCACTGTTCAAACGCCTTGGCACCCAGGCGGGGAACCTTCTTGAGGTCGCTGCGCTTCGCAAACGGCCCATTCTCGTTCCTGTAAGCCACGATGTTCTCACTCAGCAGCGGCCCGACGCCGGCCACACGGGAAAGCAGCGCCGGCGATGCTGTGTTCACGTCCACGCCCACGGCGTTCACGCAGTCCTCCACTACGGCATCCAGTGAGCGATCGAGCTTCGCGGCAGTGACGTCATGCTGGTACTGACCTACGCCGATGGACTTGGGCTCGATCTTGACCAGCTCCGCCAAGGGGTCCTGCAGGCGACGCGCGATGGACACAGCGCCACGCAGCGAAACATCCATTCCCGGAAGCTCAGAAGCGGCCAGTGCGGACGCGGAATACACCGACGCTCCAGCCTCGGACACCACCAGCTTCTGGATTCCCTTGGAACCGGCAGCTTCGAGGGACTTGATGAGTTCGGTGGCGAGCTTGTCCGTTTCGCGGGAGGCCGTTCCGTTTCCGATCGCCACCAGCTCTACGTTGTGCTGCTTGGCAAGGCGTCCGAGGGTGGCCAACGCTTCGTCCCACTTCTTCGCGGGTGCGTGCGGGTAGATGGTGTCCGTGGTGACAACTTTGCCGGTACCGTCCACCACAGCCACCTTCACGCCGGTCCGGAGTCCGGGGTCCAGGCCAAGCGTGGCGCGGTTGCCGGCAGGTGCGGCCAACAGGACATCACGCAGGTTGGCGGCGAAAACTCGAACGGCTTCGTCCTCGGCGTCGGCGAACATGCGTCCGCGAAGGTCCGTGGTCAGCCGGTCCAGAATGCGGCCCCGCCAGGCCAGCTGTGCGGTCTGCATCAGCCAGGCATCGGCGGGCCGGCCCTGGTTGGCGACCCCAAGGCACTTGGCCACAGCGTTTTCGTAGCGGCCGCGAGCGGCGGCCAGGGCGTCGTCGTCGGCCGGGTCTGCTTCGGCGAGATCGAGCTCAAGGACGCCGTCCTTCTCGCCGCGCAGCAAAGCGAGCACGCGGTGCGACGGCATGCCGGACGGCACCTGCGTGAATTCGAAGTAGTCCTTGAACTTCTGACCCTCCGCCTCCATGCCCTTCTTGACCCGCGACACCATGCGTCCCTGCTTCCACAGGCGTTCGCGGAGATCCTCAGCCAGGTCCGGGTCCTGCCCGACGCGCTCCACCAGGATGGCGCGGGCACCTGCGAGCGCCGTGGCGGCGTCGTCAATGGAGTGCTCGGCGTTCATGTATTTGGCGGCTTCGGTTGCGGGGTCCAGGTGCGGGTTGGCCAGCAGGACGTCGGCCAGCGGCTCCAGCCCGGCTTCGCGGGCGATCTGGGCCTTGGTGCGGCGCTTGGATTTGAAGGGGAGGTAAATGTCCTCCAACCGGGCCTTGGTATCGGCCCCGACGACGGCGGCTTCCAGTTCCGGGGTCAGCTTGCCTTGGGCGGCAATCGCCTCCAGGACCGAGGTGCGTCGTTCTTCGAGCTCACGCAGGTATCTGAGGCGTTCTTCGAGGTCGCGGAGTTGGGTGTCATCGAGCGTCCCGGTGACTTCCTTACGATAGCGGGCGATGAAGGGAACGGTGGATCCGGCGTCGAGCAGTTCCACAGCGGCTTTGACCTGCCAGGTCTTGACGCCGAGTTCTTCGGCGATCTGGGCATGGATGGCAGAGGCAGCTGACTGGTGTTGGAGATTTGAAGTCACCATGACAGTTTGCCTCACGTGGCCGACAATTTCCGGTACACGCATCCTTGAGGACTATCCGGGCGGCTGTGTTAGTGCTGTAGTTGGACCAAGCAGGAACGGGCCGCGAGGCGTTCCTCTCTAGGGATGCCTCGCGGCGGCTGGGTTTGGATGATCAGTGCCATGGGTCAGTGGGACATGTGCTCCTTGGCGGAAATGTGCTCCACCATTTCACCGAGGCGCTGTTCTGCGTAGTGGTTCCGGGCAATATCGCCCTGGCTGATGATGCCTACCAACTTGTGATCACTGATGACGGGCAGGCGGCGCACCTGGTGCTCTTCCATCATGCTCACGGCTTCGTCGACGTTGGCGTCAGCGTCCACCCAGTAAGGCTTGCCGGTGGCGAGTTCGCCGGCCCGGACTTCTCTGGCGTCCTTGCCTTCAGCCAAACACTTGACCACGATGTCGCGGTCGGTGATGAAGCCGGTGAGTTTGCCGTCATGGCCGCAGATAGGGAGTGAACCGCAGTCCATGTCCCTCATCAGCCTGGCGGCGTCCTGAAGAGTTTTGTCCTCTTCGATGCACTGGGCGTTGGTTGTCATGAATTCACGTACGGCACTCATGGGTCCTCCTTCATCGATTGGGGTTATCGACGCGGGGCCTCTCGGCACCGACGCCGATGATGCCAGCCTACGCTCGGAGGGTACCGGTGGCTAGGCGATTTTGCGCCCGATCACGGGCCTCTTTATGGTCCCTATTCGGCGATGTCTTCAGCCCACAATTCGGCGTGGTCCTTTTGGAAAGTGCGCATCATGTCCACGCACCGGGGATCGTCCAGCACCACCACCTCTACCCCGCGTGAGCGCAGGAGATCGAATTCACCGGGGAACGTTTCGGCTTCGCCAACCACTACCCGGGGAATTTTGAATTGGATGATGGTTCCCGTGCACATCGCGCAGGGTGCCAAGGTGGTGTAGAGCGTGGTGTCCCGGTATGTCTTCTGGCGGCCGGCAGCCCTGAGCGCTGACATCTCACCGTGGGCGATTGGGTCGCCGTGCTGTACGCGCTCGTTGTGGCCGCTGGCAATGACGTTCCCGCCACGGGCCAGTGCGGCTCCGATGGGGATGCCGCCCTCGCTGAGGCTTTTTTGCGCTGCTTGGTAGGCGGCCTCGAAAGCGGGGTCAAGGGCGGGGGCTGTTTCAGTCATGGGTGCAGTCTAGAGTGGCCGGAAGCTGTTTTGTCAGGAGTTATTTTGTCGAAGCTATTTTGTCGTGGCTCGCTGATAGCTTGGCTGCAAAGGTTTATTCACGGCACTGAGTTTATTCACGGCACAGAGAGGTAGGTGGGTTGCGGTGTTCTTCCTCGAGCCCGAGCACGCGGGCGCACCGAAGGACCTGGTGTTCTCAGCCAGCGACCTCGTCATTGCTGCCACCTGTGAGTACCAGGCGCTCCGCAAACTCGACGAAAAACTGGGCCGCACGCCAAAGCCTGACTTTGCCACGGATGCCATGTTGGAGCGCACGGCCAAACTGGGAGACGATCACGAGCATCGGGTCCTTGACGAGTTTGTGGCTGAGTTCGGGCTGTGGGATCCGGCTTCCGGGAAGGGCGTTTACGACGTCGTCCCCGCCACGGCGATGGACCGCGCCACCCTGTCGGCCAAGCATGCGGATTCCATCGACGCCTTGCGGTCCGGCGCGGATGTCGTCTTTCAGGCAGCGTTTTTCGATGGTCAATTCCATGGCCGTTCCGATTTCCTGGTGAAACGCCCCGGCGGCCAGTACGCGGTCTTCGATACCAAGCTCGCTCGGCACGCCAAGGTTACGGCTCTCCTGCAATTGGCCGCCTATGGAGATCAACTCATCCAGGCAGGGATCACACCGGACCCCACCGTCACTTTGGTGCTGGGTAACCGGGTTCACAGCGACCACCCTCTTGCGCAGATCCTTCCCGTTTTCAAGGAGCGTCGGGAGCGCTTCCTTGATATGACCCGGGCACATGGTGAAGCAGCCGGGCCCATTGAGTGGGGCGACACCCGGTATTCCGCCTGTGGCCGCTGCGATTACTGTGCTGAGCAAGTCCAATTACACCGTGACCTCCTGATGGTGGCCGGCATGCGGATCAGCCGCCGCAAGAAGCTGATAGAGGCCGGCGTCACCACCATTGACGATCTTGCAGCCCTCCCCGAATCGGGCGACCCCACGTTGTTGAGGCTCCGGGAGCAGGCCCGGTTACAGACCGGGGCAGGCACGCCGGACGGCACGGTCAAGTACACGGACAAGTCCGGAGAAGCCAAAGCCATCAGTTACAACGTTTTGCCGGACAACACCTTGGGAAGGTTGCCCGCTCCTGATCCGGGCGACATTTTCTTCGACTTCGAAGGTGATCCTCTCTGGCAGGACCCTGCCACCGGGAAGTGGGGGCTGGAGTATCTGTTCGGGGTGGTCGAGAACCCTGTGGAACCCGGAGCTGACCCGGTGTTCAGGCCATTCTGGGCGCACTCACGGGCCGAGGAAGGACAGGCTTTTGTGGACTTCCTTGAGTACGTGGCCAAGCGCCGCGCCATGTATCCCGGTATGCACATCTACCACTACGCCGCGTACGAGAAAACGGCCCTGCGTAACCTGTCCCTGACACATGTGGTGGGCGAATCCGCCGTCGACGACCTCCTGCGCCAAGGCGTCCTGGTAGATCTCTACGACACCGTCCGGCACAGCATCCGGATCTCTGAGAATTCCTACAGCATCAAGAAACTCGAACCGCTCTACATGGGGCAGCATCTCCGCTCCGGCGACGTAACGGACGCCGGAGCCTCCGTTGTTGCCTACGCGGACTACTGCACGGCCCGGGACAACGGGAACGCTGAGGACGCAGCCGTGATCCTCGAAGGCATCCGTGACTACAACGAGTACGACTGTTTGTCGACGCTGGAACTTCGCAACTGGCTCCTTGCCCGTGCTGCTGAACGCTCCATCCAGCCGGGTGGTGCAGGGGACGCGCCGCCACCTGATACCGAACCGGAGAAGTACGAGGCAGCACCGGAAGAAAGAGCGCTGTTCGACTACATTGCCGGGCTGTCCGAGGAAGAAAATGACACCGCGGATACGCGTGCAATAGGCATCGTGGCCGCTGGGGTGGGATATCACCGCCGCGAGGACAAACAACACTGGTGGGGTCACTTCGACCGCTTGGAAAAACCGACCTCGCAGTGGCCTGACGAGCGCGATCTGTTCATTGTTGACCACGCTGAACTGCTTGAGGACTGGGCCAAGCCCACACCCCGCAGCAACCCGGTGCGGACAGTGAAACTCTACGGCCGGTCCGGGGACGGCGCAGGGCTGGAACCTGGCAAGAAGTACTTCCGCATGTACGGCCCACCGCTGCCGGAATCGCTGCAAGGAAAAGAGTCCATTGCGCTGGGCCGTGCAGGCTGGAACGGAACCTTGGTCACCGAAGCGGGCGACTTCGAAGACTTCGAAACGGTCACCATCACGGAAGGCCTTCGCAAAGACTCCACGGCCTTCACCCACTTGCCCATGGCCCTGACACCGGATCCACCCATCGCCACCAAAGGCCAGCGCGCCGCCCTCGCTGCTTTGGCCACAAAGCTCAGGGGTACGCTTCCCGAGTGGCCGCAGGATCCCGCCCTGGACCTGGTGCGGAGGAGGCCGCCCAAGCTGCGCAGCCTTGACGCCCTCCCGCCCGTGAAGCCTGGCCCCGACGGGTACATCGACGCCATCACCGCAGCCCTCACTGACCTGGACCACTCCTATCTGGCTGTCCAAGGTCCGCCAGGGAGCGGCAAGACCCACGTGGGCGCCCACGTCCTGGCACGGCTCATCACAGCCGGGTGGAAGGTGGGCGTGGTGGCCCAGTCGCATGCCGTGGTGGAGAACATGCTCTGCGCTGCAGTGGATAAGGCCGGAGTGGATCCGCGTCGGGTGGCTAAGGAAGTCAAACACGACGACCCCGTACCATGGACCCAATGCGGCAAAGGTGACGTGGAAGAACTCTTGTCCAAACCGGGCGGCGCCTTGATTGGCGGCACAGCCTGGACCATGGTGGGTAGTTCGGTTCCGGCCGGATCCCTGGATCTTTTGGTCATCGATGAAGCAGGGCAGTTCTCGCTGGCCAACACCATGGCCGTGAGCCGCGCAGCCAAACGACTTCTGCTTCTGGGCGATCCGCAGCAACTGCCTCAGGTCACGCAAGGCAAGCACCCTGAGCCGGTAGATGAATCAGCCTTGGGCTGGTTGTCAGACGGTTACAACACCTTGCCGCCCCATCTGGGCTACTTCCTGGCGTTATCGTGGCGCATGCATCCCGAACTCTGCAGCGCGGTTTCAGAACTTTCCTACGACAACCTGCTCGAGTCGGCATCCGCAGCAAAAGCACGCCATCTGGAGGGCGCCGCACCCGGTATCTCCTGCGTCTATGTTCCGCACACCGGCAACTCGACGAACTCACCCGAGGAAGCAGCGGAGGTGGTGCGGCAGGTCCGGGCCCACCTCGGCCTGGCGTGGCACAACCCGTCCACGTCGGCGGACCACACGTCAGCTCAACCCCAACCCATCGGAAGCCGGCCCCTGCGTGAGGCCGACATTCTGGTGGTTGCCGCTTACAACGCCCAGGTCCAACTGATCAAGCACCATCTCCGGGACGCCGGACTAAGCAAGGTCCGCGTTGGCACAGTGGATAAATTCCAAGGCCAGGAAGCCCCTGTCGTCATTGTTTCCATGGCCGCCTCGGCAGCCGGAGAAGTCCCCCGCGGGATGGAATTCCTGCTGTCCCGGAACCGGATCAATGTGGCGGTGTCGCGCGGTCAGTGGCGTGCCGTCGTCGTACGTTCGCCCGAGCTGACCAACTACCTGCCAACGCATCCCGAGGGCCTTGAGAACCTTGGTGGGTTCGTGGCACTCTGCCAGCGGAGTTTTTTGTACAGCTAACGCCCTTTAGAAGGCGCTTTAAGGGCATCTGCTGTACAAAAACTCAGGGCTTCGTCCAAGACCCTGCCGAAGTTGGCAGCGTCGTGGGCGAAGCGACCGAGGAAAAGCCCGGACACCCCGTCCAGCTGCGGCAACAGTCCAGGCTTCGCCGAGCCGCCATAAATGATCGGGATCCCTGCAAGGCCGTGCTGCCCCAACGATCCCCGAAGCGCAGCCACCACGCGGGAAACATACTCGGCCGCGGCAGGCTCAGGAGCCCCTATCGCCCATACAGGTTCATACGCAACCACCAGTTGGGAGGCAACGGACCAATCCCCCGATACGGCTGCCTTGATCTGCAGAAACACCGCAGCTGCAGCCGCTTCGGGTTCCAGGACTTCCGACTCCCCCACGCACAACAGCGGCGTCAGCCCGGCGTCGACGGCGGCGCTCACCTTGAGCGCAATCATCGCGTCATCTTCAGCGAAGTACCGCCGGCGTTCGGCGTGCCCGATTTCCACTAGGCCAACCCCAAGCTCAGCAAGCATCGACGGAGAAACTTCCCCCGTCCACGGGCCATCGGACCATCCACAGTTCTGGGCGCCCAAAATCAGGGGCGTACCCGCAATCAAGCGCGCCGCCTCGGGCAGCACCGGGAACGACGGGATCACAAACGGGACCACCCGCCCGGCCGCGAGGGCCGGACGGGCGTCCACTTCTGCCACCAACTGCTCCAACCACGCCAAACTCTGCGCGTAGCCCATGTACATCTTGGTGCTGACGCCAATGAACACGCTGTCAGGAGCAGACGGCATCACGGTTTACTTCCCCAACAGTTCGTCAGCCTTGTTGCTGAAACGCTTAGTGCCGAACATCAGTAGCGCAGCCACGAACGGCAGGACACCCAGCGCGTACACACCCATGGTGCCGGTGTCGGAGGCCGTGACCTGGTTGACCGTGGTACGCAGGATCGGGGCAACAAACCCACCCAGGTTTCCCAAGGAGTTGATCAGCCCGATGCCGGCAGCCGCGGCAGTTCCGGTGAGGAACGCCGTCGGATATGACCAGCAAATGGGGCCGGTGGAGAGGAAGCTGCACACCGCGAGCGTGATGAAGATAATGCCGATGGCTGGCATCTGGTTGGCACCAGCCCAGGCGGAACCGAAGATACACAGGCCCGTGGAGATGAACAACGCGGTGCCCCAGCGGCGGCGACGGGCCACAGTGTTGGCTGCTTTGCCAATGAAGTAGCAGGCGAAGATGCCGAAGAACCACGGGATGGCTGCCAGGAGCCCGACGGCGATGCCCACCTTTTGGCCGGTCAGCTGCGCCACCTGCTGTGGCAGGTAGAACGTGACGCCGTAGACCGCTACTTGCAGGCAGAAGTAGATGACGGTGAAGTACCAGACCCGGCCGTTGCGCATGGACGCCAAGACACCTCGCGGCCCGGTTTCCTCCTTGACCGTGTCTTCAAGTGCCATAACATCAGAGAGGGCCCGTTTCTCTTCCTTGGTCAGGAATTTGGCCTCTTGGGGGCTGTTGATGAGGAAGAAATAGGCCGCGATACCTGCGAGAACGGCGAGCATACCCTCAACAAAGAACATGACCTGCCAGCCTGCGACTCCCGGAACCTGGTCGCCGATGTTGATGAGCCAGCCGGACAACGGTGCGCCCATCATCTGGGAGAACGGCTGGGCCAGGTAGAAGATGGCGAACATCTTCACGCGGACCTTGTTGGGGAACCACGCCGCCAGGAACATGATGACACCGGGGAACAGGCCGGCTTCGGTAACGCCCAGCAGGAACCTCAGGATGATGAAGGACGTCTCACCCTGTACGAAAGCGAAACAGGCCGAGACGATGCCCCAGGTGATGGCGATACGGGCCAACCACACTTTGGCGCCGAACTTGGTCAGCAGCAAGTTGCTGGGGATTTCAAACAGTGCGTAGCCGATGAAGAAGATACCGGCACCCAGCGCGTAAGCGCCGGCGGTGATGCCCCTGTCCACTTCCAGTGCAGCTTCGGCGAAGCCCACGTTGGTGCGGTCCAGGAAGGCCACCACGTACAAAATGACGAGCATTGGCATAAGCCGCCGCGACGCTTTGGAGATCGCCGATTTCAAGACCGGCGTATCCAGCAACTCCTTGGTGGAATTGGTGGCAAGAGACATTGAAACTCCTCTTTGAGTGACAGGAAATGACTAGTGCAGCGCGATCAGCACGATCAGCGCGGGAAGAAGATGAGCACCATGCCCACTGCGCAGGCGAGGACGCCCACGGCAAGGTAGATCTTGCGTTCTCTCGTCCAGCTCTTCATGGCCAGGCGCCTAGTGCATGTACAGTCCGCCATCCACATTCAGCGTCTGCCCGGAAATGTAGCCGGAGTCCTCGCTGATGAGGAAGGCGATGGCGGCTGCGATGTCCCGGGTGGAGCCCACACGGTTCACTACAAGGTCCTTAGTGAGCTCATCTTTGCGTTCCTGGCTCAGCGTTCCGCCCATGATGTCGGTGTCGATGGGCCCCGGAGAGATGGCGTTGACGGTGATGTCGTACTCGCCAAGTTCGCGTGCCGTAGCGCGGGTCAATCCAATGACGCCTGCCTTTGCTACGGAGTACGGGGTTTTGGAGAACGTTCCGCCGCCGCGCTGGGCCGAAACGGAGGAGATATTCACGATCCGGCCGATGCGGTTCTTGACCATGGATTCGGCCACACGGCGGGTGGCGTAGTGGACTCCGTTGAGGTTGATGTTCAGGACGCGGTCCCACTCAGCGGGTTCGAGTTCCAGGTAGCCAACGGGTGAGCTGACGCCGGCCACATTAGCCAGGGCGACGATCTGCGGGAGTTCAGCTTCCAGTTCATCAATAGCGGCGCGGACCTCGGCTTCGCTGGCCACGTTGGCGCCAACGCCGTGGGCCTGGACACCGTATTCCGCGGCGATTTCCTTGGCTGCTATCTTGCAGGCAGCGTCATCAAGATCAATGATGCCGATGTTCCAGCCCTGTGCGGCCAGGTAGTTGACGGTGGCTCGGCCGATGCCGCGTTCGGAAACGGCGCCGGTGACAATTGCGGTGCGTTCTGCGGGGAAAGTCATGTGTTTTCTCCTGAAGGTCTTAGTTGATGGGAGCCGGGCCGAGCTCTTCAATGAGCTTCTGCATGGCGACGTAGGCCTTGTTGCGGTAGGCGATGAGTTCCGGGGTGCGTTCGGCGGGCACGTTGAGGAAGCCAGAGCCGGTCTTGGTGCCGAGCTTGCCCGCATCCACGAGGTCCGAGAGGATCTTCGGCGTCGCGAAGCGCTCCGGGAAGCCGGTCTGCAGCGACTTGTAGCAGAAGTTGTACACGTCCAAACCGGCCATATCCGCGATGGCAAACGGACCAAAGAACGGCAAGCGGAAGCCGAACGTCGTACGCACCAGGGTGTCGACGTCGTCCGCTGTTGCGATTCCCTGCTCCACCAGCTGCGCTGCCTCGTGGAACAGCGCATACTGCAGGCGGTTCAGCACGAAACCGGTAACGTCCTTGACGACGGCGGTCTGCTTGCCGGCAGCGTGCACCAGCTCGCGCGACGCTGCCACCGTCGCGGCAGAAGTCTCAGCGTGAGGGATGATCTCCACGCCGGGAATGAACGGCGACGGGTTGGAGAAGTGCACGCCGAGGAAGCGCTCCGGATGGGTGACGGCCTCGGCGAGGGCGGCGATGGAGATGGTGGACGTGTTGGAACCGATCACGGCGTCCGGGCGGGCTGCAGCGCTGATACGCGCCAGGGACTGGTGCTTGATGTCCAGTACCTCGGGAACGCATTCCTCAATGAAGTCCGCATCCGAGACAGCTTCCTCAATGTCCTTGGCGGCCCACAGGTTCTGCTTCAGGATCTCGGTGGCACCTTCAGGGAAAAGCCCATCCGCGATGAACTGGTCCGACTCCACCAGCAGGCGGTCGTAGTTCTTCTGCGCCACCTCAGCGGACACGTCGGCCAGCGCAACGCGCGCTCCGCCGAGCGCCAGCACCTGGGCGATGCCACCGCCCATGTAGCCGGAGCCGACGACGGCGATCTTCCGGGCTGCGTTGGTGGCGTTGCCCTCGGTTGCTTCAGAAATGGTCATGTTCAGACTGCCTTCGTGTAGTCGGGCTCGTACGAGCAGATGGCGTCCACCTTGGCGGCGGAGGACGAGGTTTGGTCGAAGTGGTGGTCCAGCCACTCCCCTACGAGCTTTTTGGCCAGTTCCAAGCCAATCACCCGCTGGCCGAGCGTCAGTACCTGGGCGTTGTTGCTCAGCACGGACCGTTCAACGGAGTAGCTGTCGTGGGCTGTGACGGCGCGGATTCCGGGAACCTTGTTGGCGGCAATGGCGACACCCAGTCCCGTACCGCAGATCAACAATGCCCGGTCAGCTTCGCCCTCAGCCACCTTGCGGGCGGCGTCCACGGCGACGTGCGGGTAGGCCGTGGAGTCGCTAAAGCCAACGCCGACGTCCGTCACGGACGCAACGCGTGGGTCCCCTTCCAGCAGGGCAATAAGTGCCTGCTTGTACTCCACACCGGCTTCGTCATTGCCGACGACGATGCGCCAACCTGGGTTGTTGCTCATGCTTTGGCTCCGTTTCCGGCCGCTGCCGCTGAAGACGCGGTGGCCAGTTGTGAATCAATAAATTGCGAAATCCTGGCGGCGATCAGGCCAAAGGACACAGCACCCGGGTCAGGGTGACCCAGGCTCTTCTCCGCCAGCGGACGCGCCCGGCCCTTGAGCGGCCGGAGTTCAGCCGTCTTGGTGGCCGCGATTTCGGCTGCCCCAGCGGCAACCGCCAGGGCCCGGTCAACGGGAGTCCCGCCGTCGAGCTCTGTGCGGAAGGTGTCCCGGAACGGCAGGAGTGCGTCCACCATGGTTTTGTCCCCGGGATCGGCTTTGCCGAGTTCGGTGATGGCGCGGACGAAGGCGGTTACGGCGGCGGCCGCGTCCTCCGAGGTGTAGCTTTCACGGTTGCCCAGCGACTGTCCGGCCGCGATGAGAGCCGAACCCCACAGCGCTCCCGAGGTGCCGCCGGCTTTCTCGCTCCAGGCTTCTCCTGCCGCCGCTAGGACACGGGTTACCGATGAACCACTCGCAGCCTCGCCGGCCGCCGCGGCAGCATCGACGCCGCGACGCATGCCGATGCCGTGGTCACCGTCGCCGGCAATGGCGTCCAGCTTGCCGAGTTCCTCTTCGTGCTCCACGACGACGTCCCGCACCTGGGCGAGGATGGCCACGGCCTGCCGCCCGAGTTCAGCCGCTGCCGGGGTGGGCTGTTCGACGTCGGCGGTTTCGGCGTCGTCGATTGCTGCCTCGGCGCGTAGTGCGCGGGGCGCCATGCTGCCCTTGCGGAACGCCGGGGTGTCAGCTGGCGCAGCCCAGTACTGCTCGAGTTCCTCGTCCAGCCACAGGAGCGTCAGCGAGAGCCCGGACATGTCCAGGCTGGTCACCAGCTCGCCGCACTCGGGTTCAACCACGGTGAGGCCTGCAGCCGTGAGGAGCTTCTCGATCTTGCCGAACAGCAGGAAAAGTTCGTCGTACTTCACCGTGCCAAGGCCATTGACGATGGCGACGACGCGGTCCCCGGCGTCCTCCGGCTTGTCGTTGAGCAGCTTCGTGACCAGCAGATCCGCCAACTCGGACGCGGTGGGCATGGGGTGCTCGGAAATTCCTGGCTCGCCGTGGATCCCGAGACCGAGCGACATCTGCCCGTTCGGCACATGGAACAGTGGTTCCTTGGCGCCCGGGAGCGTGCAACCATCAAAGGCCACACCCAGCGAGCGCGTCCGGTAGTTGGTCTTGATGGCCAGACGCTCGACGTCGTCAAGGTTCAGTCCCGCTTCGGCCGCGGCACCGGCAATCTTGAAAACGGTGAGGTCCCCCGCAATGCCGCGGCGCTTCTCGAGTTGCTCGATCGGAGCGCTGGCGATGTCGTCCGTGACGGTAACAGTGCGCGTTTCGATGCCCTCAGCGTTGAGCCGGAGCTGCGCCTGGCCGAAGTGCAACACGTCGCCGGCGTAGTTGCCGTAACTGAGCAGCACTCCACCGCCGGCGTTGGCCGCCTTGGCTACACGGTAAACCTGGCCGGCCGCCGGGGAGGCGAACATGTTGCCGCAGGCGGAGCCGGTTGCCAGGCCTGGGCCAACCAGTCCGGCAAAGGCTGGGTAGTGTCCCGAGCCACCGCCCACCACCAGGGCGACCTGGCCGGAGGGGACCTCGGTGGACCGGACCACGCCGCCGTCAACTCGGGCGACGTAGCCACGGTTGGCAGCTACGAAGCCGTCCAGTGCGTCATCGGCAAAATCGGCTGGGTTGTCGAAAATCTGTGTCATTTTCTAGACTCCTGCGAGCTGCGTTGCCGGTACTTGGCGCCCCTGGGCTACCTGGCTCTTGCCGAGCTCATAGCCCTCGGTCTTGGGCAGGACGTGCCTGCGGAGGTAGTCCTGGTTGCTTGCCGTAACGCTGAGTCCGTCGCCGCCGTAGTGCTCGGTGCAAAGGATGCCTTGGAAGCCCACGGAGAGTGCCACCTTGAACGCCTCGCGGTAGTTGATGAGACCGCTTTCCATCGGAGCCGGCATGGTGATGTAGCTGTCACGGGCCACGTCTTCGTCCCGGATGTAGTTCTTCATGTGCCAGTAGTTGGAGTACGGGAGGGTCTTTGCCACCATCTCGCGCCAGTCCTCGATGGGGCGGTGCAGGCGGATCAGGTTACCCAGGTCCGGGTTGAGGCCCACGTTGTCCAATCCGATGTCCTGGACCAGCTGGACGGAGGAGTCCGCGGTGCCAAGGTAGGTGTCCTCGTACATTTCCAAGGAGATGAGGACACCTGCGTCTGCGGCGTGCTTTCCAAGCTCCCGGATGCGGGAGACGGCGTTCCCCCACGCCTCCTTGTCCCCCACGGGGTCCTTGTACCCCTCCACGGTCCAGAACCACAGCTGCTTCTGCTGCTCAGGAGTGATGGCTTGGTGAAGTCCGAAGGACACCACTTCGCAGTCCAGCTCCGCAGCAGCGTCGATGGTGCGGTGGCTGTAGGCGAGGTTGTCCGCCCAGTCCGTTTGGTGAATGACGCTGCGTCGAATGGCAGAAATGACAGGGACGCCGATTCCCACTTCGTCAGCCGTCTGCTTGAACTCGGCGAGGCGCTCTTTGCTGAGATCACCCGGACGGACCCAGCTGTCGGTGAGGTCAGCGTTGGCGAAACCTGCGTCCTTTACTTCCTGGAGGACATCCGCCCAAACGGAAGCATCGGCGTCGTTAATGTGTTGACCCGCAGCATCGGTGCCGGGGAACTGCAGGAGGGCCGCGGTGATGGGCCAATTCTCGGCGGTGTAGGCCATGATGATCACTCCTTCGTGGAATCCTGTTTCCTATAGGATTTATGAACGGAGCAAGGCTGTCAACCCTTTTCGCGAAACTTCCTGGCTGCGGCCGCGCGCACCACTACCCGCCGATCTCCCCCATAACCTCTGGCGCATTTGGCGCCGAAAGGGAGCGACACCAGCCACCAACAGGTGCGCACGGCGGAAACGGGCGCGAGGCACGGACGGGTGGGAGCCGCCAACAGGTGCGCACGGCGGAAACGGGTGCGGCGTGCGCGGCCCCGGCGAAAGGGTGGGCTTTAGTCCTCCGGCGCGTCCGCCATGGCGCGGCCGCGGACCTTCTCCACGTGATCCACCATCATCGCGGCTGCCTTCTCAGGGTCGCCGCTGGTCATGGCGTCCAGCACCGCTTGGTGCTCTGCGATCGCTTGCTCGGCGTCGGTGATGCCCACTCCCCCAAACAATCGGAAGCGTTGAATCTGGCCACCCAGCGTGTTGTAGGCCGCCAGCAGAAATTGGTTGTTGGCCTGCGCAGCAATGAGTTGGTGGAATCGTTCGTCTGCTTCAAGGTAACTGCGATATTCGGCGAACGACCCACCCCTGGGAGCAGTTTTCAGGTCCTCCACGGCCTGTTTCAGCGCATCCAGACCGTCGGGCGTCATTCGCGAACAGGCCAATCGAGCGTTGACCGGCTCAATGGAAAGGCGGGCCTCCATGAGTTCAGCGAAGTCTTCCCTCGTGAAAACCGGAGCCACCCGGTACCCCTTTAGTGCCACGCGCCGCACCATGCCCGTATGTTCTAAACGGGCCAACGCTTCACGCACCGGGGTGGGCGATACGTCGAGTTCCCGGGCCATCCCGTCGATACTCACCGCTGCACCTGGCTCCAGCCGACCATCCATCAGCCACTCAAGGAGTGCCTCGTAGACGTGGTCCGCCAGCACTTGGCGACTGACGGGGAAGCCAGCGCGGGCAGCGGACGGTGAAGGATCAGCCATGCCACAAATCCTATAGGAACGCCGGCAGCTGGCCGGGCAGCGCCCCTGTCACAATCCGGGTGACCACATGTTAAACCACGACGTCGGCACCCGGGCGTGGGTGCCGACGTCGTGGTCTTGCTGAAGTACTTTGCGCTAAAAGTGCGCGGGGTTCTTAGTTGGCGTAGAACGGGTAATCGGTGTAACCCTCGGCGCCGTCGGCGTAGAAGGTGGAAGCGTCCGGCTCATTGAGCGGCAGGCTTTCGCGCCAGCGACGGGCGAGATCGGGATTGGCAATGGCGGGGCGTCCCACCACCACGGCGTCGGCGAGTCCGTCTTCGATGATTGCAAAGGCTTCATCGCGGGTGGTGATCTCGCTGAAGCCTGTGTTTACCAGGAACGTGCCGTTGAAGCGCTCGCGGAGGTCCTGCACCAAAGAGCTCTTAGGGTCATGGTGGAGGATGCTCAAGTACGCCAGGTTCAGCGGAGCGATGGTGTCAACCAGCACTTCGTATGTGGCCCGGACGTCGTCGGCGTCGATTTCGGCGATTCCCTGCACATTGTGCTCTGGGGAAATACGGATGCCCACCCGGTTGGCACCGAGAGCCTCGACCACGGCGTTGACGGTCTCGATCACGAAACGGGCCCGGTTCTCCGGGGAGCCGCCATAGCTGTCCGTGCGAACGTTGGAGTTCGGTGCAAGGAATTCGTGCAGCAGGTAACCGTTGGCGGAGTGGAGTTCAACGCCGTCGAATCCTGCCTCGATAGCGTTCTTGGACGCGGTGACAATTTCCTGAATAACCGCCGGAAGCTCATCCGTGCGAAGTTCGCGCGGCACCGGGTAGGGCTGCTTGCCGTTGGGCGTGCGAACTTCGCCCTCGATGGCCACCGCACTGGGGCCCACGATCTCGTGGCCGTTGGTGATGTCGGCGTGTGAAACGCGGCCGCCATGCATGACCTGAGCAAAGATGCGGCCACCCTCGGCGTGGACTGCGTCGGTGACGTTCTTCCAGCCCGCAATTTGCTCCTCCGTGACAAGCCCTGGCTGCCCCGGGTACGACTGGCCTGCGAACGTCGGATAGGTGCCTTCGCTGACGATCAGCCCAAGGGAAGCCCGCTGCCGGTAATGCTCAGCGATCAATGAACCAGGCACACCGTTCTGACCTGCGCGTAGACGCGTCAAGGGTGCCATCACCAGACGGTTGGAAAGTTCAAGCTCGCCGAGGGCCAGGGGGGTAAACAGCATGCGCAGTTCCTTTCAGAGTGAATCAGGTTCACCTTGGGCAACTGCATGGCGTCTGCAACTATTCCGAAGGAGTCGGACATCACACCGACTGTGATGGAAAATCAGGACTCACTCCGGTTCGACGCTTTTCAAGGCATCTTCGAAGCACTCGCACAGGGCCAGTACCGCCACAAGGTGAGCTTCTTCTGCATGAGGAGGATCCGTGTCGATGCATATTGACTCGTTGACCGACTGGGCGAGGTCCTTGGACTCCTTGCCCGTGAGCGCCCAGACCCGTGCACCTCTTGATTTCGCCGCGGCTGCAGCTTCACGGAGCTCCTCGGTGATCCCCCTGGCAGCGAGAAGGACCACTATGTCACCCGCTCGCACCTGGGTGGATATCTGAGCTCCCATGCTTCCGCTGCCGTTAGAGCCGGCAGCGCTTTTGGTGATGGAGATGGCTTTGAAACCGGACCCCTCCACAGGATCGTGCGCGTTCAGCTCTGAGGTGAACCTCTGCGCCTCGTGCGAAGATCCGTCGCTGCCTGCGGCGAAGACGCACCCCCCGCGCAACCTGACACGCGCCAACTCCTCGCCCCATTCGGCGAGCCGCGAAGACTCGCGACGGAGGGCCGCCACAGCGGGGCCGATCTCACCCAGGTGTCCTAAGACCACGTCTACCGCATGCCGGTTCGGTTTCGACCCGGTAGAGCGTTCCGCCTGACCTGTTCGCCTCACCACAATGCTCACGCCCCTACCTCCGTCCCTTGAAGCTACAGGTTCCTGCCGCCCTCGCGCGTTGGACTGTCATTCGCCGAACCATCCCGGCCGCCGCGGTCCCGTGTAAGCCGCTCGCCCTCAGTTAGGTTGGACCGATCGTGGTCAGCCTCGCGGGAGTGGTCAGCGCCCTGCGTACGGTCAGTGTCACGGGAGCGGTCAGCGTCATGCGACCTCCCCGTGTTCGAAGCCGGATCCAGTTTGTCGGCGCGACGGAGATGTTCCTCGACGCGTTCGTGAGCTTCTCCGGCTTTGTGCGCTCGTTCTTCCGCTTCCTTCCGGAGCCGGTTGGCTTCGACTTCCGCCTGAAGCGCGGCGGCCTCTGCCTGCGCTGATTCGGCTTTTGCCTGGTGCGCACCGATGGCTTCCTCGGCCGCCTTCTCGCGCAGCTCCTCAGCTCGGCGGCGATTGACCTCGGCCTTTTTGCGTCGCCCGATGACAACTGCGACGATCACAACGGCAATGACGACGACGGCCAGCACGATGATCAGTACCAGTGTTCCTGTATCCATGTGCGTTACCTCCCTGATGAGCGGCTTCTATGGGCGCCGCTCGTGGCCCGTGCTGGCTTAGTACGTGAAATGCTTGATGCCCGGGATGTGTACCTGGGGTGTACCCCAGGTACACATCTCGAAACGATTCCGGGTTCTCAGACGGGCAGCTCCATCCGGAAGCCGCACCTGCAATGGATGACACGGGTCGTGAAGTACACATCCAGTAGGCCATCGTCCACGTCTTCGGTGGTCATGGGCGCGTAGACGCTACGGGCAGAGGATTCGGCAAATGCCATGGGCTCACCGCAGTGGAAATAGTGACCACCGGATTGGAGCAGACCGGATACGTTTCCGCTGCGATTGGGGATTGCGGCAGCGTCTCCGGAAACTAGCGGGTTCTTCATGATGGACAACGCGATCACTCCTCGGTCGGCTCTGCCCGAAACTCTCTCCTTCGCACCATCTTAACACTAACAATCAGGATGCTTATTACTTTTGGGTTTCAGTGGCTTTCGATGTGTTCCCTGAGCGCTGATCTTCCGGCGATGTCGAGGCAAGGCGGCCTTGTGCGCTGATGCCATCTCTGCTTCGCTGGGAAGGTCTCCAGCAGCGAGGGACCTACCCAGCCTTAACGCAGGGAGCATCGATCGTGAAAGCAGTGACATGGCAAGGCCGGCGCTCAGTCAGCGTCGAAGACGTCCCCGATCCCTCCATCCAGGAGCCCACGGACGCGATTGTCCGGATCACATCCACAGCCATTTGCGGCTCCGACCTTCACCTTTACGAAGTTCTGGGCCCGTACATGCATAAGGGCGATGTAATTGGTCACGAGCCCATGGGAATCGTGGAAGAAGTGGGCTCCGAAGTCCACCGACTCAAAAAGGGTGACCGCGTGGTGGTGCCATTCAATATCTCCTGCGGTCATTGCTATATGTGCAACCAAGGCCTTCAGTCGCAATGTGAAACCACGCAGGTGACAGCCAAGGGGTCGGGGGCCGCACTTTTCGGCTACTCCGAACTTTATGGCTCAGTCCCCGGCGGACAGGCTCAATACCTGCGCGTTCCCTTCGCAGATTACGGCCCTGTCAAAATTGATTCCGATGCCCCGGATGAGCGCTATCTCTTCCTCTCAGACATCCTGCCCACAGCGTGGCAGGCAGTTGAGTATGCGAACGTGCCGGACGGTGGCACGCTGGCTGTACTCGGGCTCGGCCCCGTGGGCCAGTTCGCTGCAAGGATAGGCGTCCACAAAGGCTTCCGCGTGATTGGCGTCGATCCGGTCCCCGAACGCCGCGCGATGGCGGAGGCACATGGCGTAGAGACCATGGATTACAGCTCCCACGTGGCGGAGCAGATTCGTGAAGATACGCTCGGGCGAGGGCCCGACTCCGTGGTGGATGCGGTGGGTATGGAGGCTCATGGATCCCCCGTGGCATCCTTCCTCCACCGGGCCGTCTCGTTACTCCCGGACAAGCCCGCGCAGGTGGCCATGGAAACCATGAGCGTTGACCGGTTAGCCGCGCTCCATACAGCCGTGGATCTGGTCCGCCGTGGCGGAACCCTTTCGCTGAGCGGCGTCTATGGCGGTCAAGCAGATCCCATGCCCCTGATGACCATGTTCGACAAGCAAATCCAGCTCCGCATGGGGCAGTGCAATGTTCGCAGCTGGACTGACGCGCTGCTCCCCCTGGTAGAGGACGACGCCGATCCGCTGGGAGTCATGCATCTGGTCACCCACACCGGAGGGCTGGATGAGGCGCCCGCCCTCTATGAGAAGTTCCAGAAGAAGCAGGACGGCTGCATCAAGGTGGTGCTCAAGCCCTAGGCGGCGCTTCACAGTCGCGTGGTACCAATGCCATAGCGATGTGTTCAGGAAGTACCCAGAATTGCTCGTTAGCCTAGCGATTGTCAGCGTTGGATTACATCGAAGGAGGGCCCATGGGACTCGGAGACAAGATCAGCAACAAGGCACAGGAAGTCACCGGTAAGGCAAAGGAAGCCTTGGGCGACGCAACGAACAATGAGAAACTGCAGGCCGAGGGCGTCGCTGATCAAGCGGCTGCCAAGACCAAGCAGGCCGGCGAGAACGTCAAGGACACCGCGAAGGACGTCTTCGACAAGTAAGCCCCCACAGCAACAACCACAACTAAATAATTCACACAGCACAACGCCCCGGCGCTCGAAAGAAGGCCGGGGCGTTTGCGTGCACCCAAGTAAGTAGCATTCAAGCGCGTTTTGAGGGCTCTAAACGCGCCTAACTGCGACTCAGTTGGGTCGGCGGGGGTTACTTTTGGGCCGGGAGTACCAGCGCGCCCGTCTTGTCCGTGGACAACGCCAGGGACGAGATGTACTGGGGTTCGCCGTCGGGCCCGTCCTGAGCGGAGCGGAGCATGTCCGGACGTTCGAACTCGATGCCTGTCACGTGGCACATCAGCTTGGCATCGCTGGGGTTGCCGTCGGCGTCAAACATCGGCAGGTCGATGCCGTCGTCGATCCGGCGGAGGTAGTAGCGCCCCTTGGTGGCCAGAGCCAACAGGGTCGGCAGCACCAAGGCCAGGCCCACTGCGAAGATCGGCGAGAACGGCTGTACTGCGGAACCGAAGGCGCCAAAGAAGACGGCGATGGAAACCCCTGCGGAGACCAGCATGGACACGAAACCCACGGGATTGACGGCGTAGAGCATCCCGCGGCGGAACTCCGGAACCTTGGGCGAGATCTTCAGCAGATACTTGTTGATGGCTATGTCCGAGGCCACCGTGACCACCCAGGCCATGGCGCAGTTGGCGTAGAAGCCCAGGATCGTGTTGAGGAACTCGAACATGTTCGATTCCATAAGCACCAGCGCAATCACCAGGTTCACCACAACAAACACCATGCGGCCCGGGTAGGTCTTGGTGATGCGCGTGAAGGAGTTGGTCCAGGCCAGCGAGCCGGAGTAGGCGTTGGTGACGTTGATCTTGATCTGCGAGATGACCACCAGCACCACGGCCAAAGTCATGGCGAGCCAGGCCGGCATCATCTCTTCGTAGACGCCCAGAAACTGGTGAACGGGCTCATTTGCATGCACCGCAGCCGCAGGATCCAGCTTGGCGATCAGGTAAATCGCGATGAACAGGCCGATGATCTGCTTGATGGCACCGAAGATGACCCAGCCCGGTCCGGCCAGGATCACTGCACGCCACCAAGCACCCTTGTTCTCAGCAGTCTTGGGCGGCATAAAGCGCAGGTAGTCGATCTGCTCCGCGATCTGTGCCATGAGTGACAGGCACACACCGGCCGCCAACATCACCGATGCCAGGTTAGGTCCACCCTGCCCGGAAGCGCCGGTGAACGCGAAGAAGGCGTCGATGCTCTCGGGGTGGGACAGTAGCAGATAGCCCACGGGAACCACCATGAGCAGCAGCCACAGTGGCGTGGTCCACACCTGCAAAGTAGCGAGCGTCTTCATTCCGTAGATCACCAGCGGAATGATGATGATGGTGGACACCGCATAGCCGATCCACTGCGGAATACCGAGGCCCAGCTGCAGCCCTTGGGCCATGATGGAGCCCTCAAGCGCGAAGAAGATGAACGTGAACGTGGCGAAAATGATGTTGGTGACCACTGAGCCGTAGTAGCCGAACCCCGAGCCGCGGGTGATCAGGTCCAAATCGATGTTGTAGCGTGCTGCGTAATAGGCCAAGGGGAAGCCGGTGGCGAAGATGATCACCGCGGCCACGATGATGCCGAAGATCGCGTTCACTGTTCCATAGGCGATGCCGATGTTCGCGCCGATGGAGAAGTCGGCCAGGTAGGCGATGCCGCCCAACGCACTGGTGGCCACCACACCGGCGCTCCATTTCCGGTAGGACCGCGGAGCGAACCGGAGCGTGTAATCCTCCAGGCTCTCCTTCGCAGCACTCATCGCGTCGGCGTTGCCTTGCGCTATTGGAACAGAGCCGGCGGTTCCGACGGCGGTTCCAGCCGCCGTCGTCGGCTCCAATGTTGCGGTACTCGTCTTATCGTCACTCATTCGTGGTCGCTTTCGTCCGGGGAGGGTGCTTCGCCCACGACGCTAGTCACGCAGCGCGTCAATTCAGTCACGTCCATGTTTCACAGCTGTAACTTCTGCATCAGCCGCCCCGCGCGGCCAGCACCAAAATCCAGCTCCACAGTTTGTGCGCACCCCACAAAATCGCCCTCCACCTGCACCGATACCGTCAAGGACATGAGCACCCAAGCACCCCTTGAGACCACCACCTACGCCATTCTGGACACCGCCCGCGAGCAGGTCCTTGAACGGGGCGAAGGCCTGAACGAATCCCAACTCATCCAGATCCTGGAGCTCCCCGACCACGCCATCCCCGAAGCCCTGCAACTCGCGCATGAGGTTCGCCTCAAGCACTGTGGTGAGGATGTTGAGGTGGAAGGCATCATCTCCATCAAGACCGGTGGCTGCCCGGAAGACTGCCATTTCTGCAGCCAGTCGGGCCTGTTCGACTCCCCCGTCCGTGGCGTTTGGCTGGACATCCCGGAGCTGGTTAAGGCAGCCAAGGAAACCGCAGCCACCGGTGCCACCGAGTTCTGCATCGTGGCGGCTGTCCGGGGCCCGGACATCAAGCTCATGAACCAGATCAAGTTCGCGATCGACCGCATCAATGAAGAAGTGGACATCAACATCGCCTGCTCGCTGGGCATGCTCACGCAACGCCAAGTGGACCAGCTGGCCGAGTGGGGCGTCCACCGCTACAACCACAACCTTGAGACAGCGCGCAGCTACTTCCCCGAGGTCGTTACCACTCACAGCTATGAGGAACGCCTCGAGACGTGCGCCATGGTGAAGGCCGCCGGAATGGAACTATGCTGCGGTGCGCTGATCGGCATGGGTGAATCATTGGCCCAGCGGGCCGAACTCGCTGCCCAGCTTGCCGCCCTTGAACCGCACGAAGTCCCACTGAACTTCCTTAATCCCCGCCCCGGCACACCTTTGGAAAACCAGGGAATCATGGACGGCAAGGATGCCCTCCGTGCTATCGCCGCGTTCCGGCTGGCGATGCCGCGGACCGTTCTCCGATACGCCGGCGGCCGTGAACTGACCCTTGGCGACCTCGGCACCCGCGACGGTCTCCTGGGTGGTATCAACGCCGTCATTGTGGGCAACTACCTCACCACCCTGGGCCGGCCGGCAAATGCGGACCTCAACCTCTTGGTGGAACTGAACATGCCCATCAAGGAGTTCCAGAAGTCTCTATGAAGGCTGCAGAGTCACAGAAGTTCTGCGGCCACTGCGGCGGCGGCACTTTCAGCACCGACGGCGGCACGTTCGGCACCGATGGTGACGGTCCGACGTCGGACGCCCACCGCAGCTGCCAACAGCGCCTGGCGATGGAGCCGCCGCGCTTTTGTCCGGAGTGCCGGCGCCGCATGAAAGTGCAGGTCACTCCGTTGGGGTGGACCGCGGAGTGTTCGCGCCACGGCCTGATGAGTTTTTGTACAGATACCGCCCCTAACAGCACCTCATAAGGGCGGTATCTGTACAAAAACTCCCTGGGTAGGCTGGATGCATGACCGGGAGCCGGGACCTTCTGACGCGGGAGCAACGCAGCCGCAACATGTCGAAAATCCGCGGGAAGAACACCAAACCAGAGCTGCTGGTTCGTAAACTCCTGCACGCGAAAGGCTACCGGTACCGGTTGCACGGGCAGTCCGGAGCAGTGAAGCTGCCGGGCCGCCCGGATTTGGTGTTTGCGGGCAGGCGCAAGGTCATTTTCGTCAATGGCTGTTTCTGGCATGTCCATGATTGCAAAGCGGGACAGCATGCTCCGGCGGCAAATGCCGAGTTCTGGGAAGTCAAGAGAAGACGAACCCGCGAAAGGGACGCCCTGCAGCGGGAACAGTTGACAGCTGCCGGCTGGCAGGTGCTCACGGTCTGGGAGTGCCAACTTAAGAATATGTCCGTGCTCGAGGATCGGCTCACAGCATTCCTGGAGTCCGCTGCGGGTTAGGCCGGCTACGCACTACGCCCGCAAATTAACTCCGCACTATGCCAGCGATGCGGCTCCGCAAGTCAGCGGCTATCTAGGCGCGGTTGTGGTGGTTGGCGCGGAATTGACCGTGTTGTCCGTGACATTGGGCTGGGAACTCTGCTGCCAAAGCGAGAAGGCGGCCGAACCTCCAATGCCCAGCAGTACCGTCATGCAGACCACGATGATGAGCAGGAGGCCCGGTGACGGGCGAGCACCACTGTCCATGTTCTTCCCCGTTCCTGGTCCAGCCTGGAGACATCCAGATCTGCTTTCACTACTTTGTGGGGGCGAGATCAAGAGCGCCTCTGAGTCCGCTCAAGATTGGATCAATCTTTGGATATTTGGCGTTGCGCAACTTCCACGGGTCCTACTGTTGAATGGTGAATCTATTGTTTGGAGGCGGGAGGGGTTTGGTGTCTGAGTACGACGAGTGCACCGACGCCCTGGTGGATCGCACCGTTCTCACCGAACTCCAAGCAGAGTTGGGCGGCGACCACAGCATCATCAGCAGCTTCGTACGCAACTATGTGGAGCTTCTGCCCTGGCGGGTGGGTCGGCTACACCGCGCACTGGAAAGGCAGGACATTGAGGACGCCATGGACGCAGTCCTCAGCCTCAAAGCCTCCAGCCACATGGTGGGCGCCATCTGCATGAACCGCTTGGCGACCGAGCTGGAGATCAGCATCCGACTCCTGCCGAACGGAGACCACTTGGACCGCTTGGCCGCGCAGGTCCACGAAATCGAGAATTTTGTCTCCGGCACCATCCAGGAACTGGAAACGCCCCTGCAGCCTAACTAGCCGCTTCAGCCCAACTAGGCGCTGCAGCCCAACTAGCCCCTGCAGCCCAGTTCATGGACGGCCGGGCTTAGTTGTTTGAGGCGGGCGCGAGCCTGTAGCCGACGCCGCGTACCGTCTCAAGCCAGCGGGGCGCCTGAATGCTGTCGCCGAGCTTCTTGCGCAGATTTCCCATGTGTACCTCAACGGCGCGCTCGTCCGCGTCGCTGACGTAACTGCCGACGTCGTAGGGTTCGTTGCGGAGGCGACGGGCGAGGTCTGCCTTGGTCCGCACAATCCGCCCGGTCTCCAACAGGGCGAGCAGGAGGTCGAACTCGGTGCGGGTCAGCTTGAGTTCGGTGCCGTTCAGGACCGCTGTGCGCGACCCGGCGGAAACGGCCAGACCGTTGTGGCTAACCTCGGGGTCCACCACTTCTTCCGGAGCGCTCTTGGATTCGGACGACGCCCGCGGACGCCGCATCATCGCTTCGACGCGCGCGCGCAGTTCCCGGGGACGGAAGGGCTTGGTGAGGTAGTCGTCGCCGCCGGCTTCCAGACCCATGAGGGTGTCCAGCTCTTCGGCGCGGGCGGTCAACATGATGATGTAGGCGTCCGAGGATTTCCGGATCTGGCGGGCAACCTCAAAACCGTCGATATCGGGAAGACCCAAGTCCAGCGTAATGACATCCGGATTCAGCTCGCGGGCCGACGTCACACCTGCGGATCCGGTGGACGCGACGTGCACATCAAACCCCGCCTGGGATAGAACTACGCGTACCAATTCGCGGATATCCTGATCATCTTCAATGACCAGCCCCACACGTGCTTCACTCATCGCTGCCCCTCAGCCCCTTCGATAACCTCAGAAGTATATCCATTATGGTTAGGCTGATCTCATGAACCGACTTTCTTCCGCATTTTTGGTGGATGTGCCATGACCCCGCCGTCAACGTGGGACATTGGTGAAAAGAAGCAATTGTTGGTTTTTCGGCGCTCTTTCCACGAACATACCCTGCGTATGCGAGTAGTGCTCAGCCAATTGCCGTTATCCGTGTGTGTCTGTATTTCGGCCATCCTGGTTTGGCTGTATTTTCCTGCCACGCTCGAAAATCCGCTGTTCCTCATTTTCCTGCTGAGTCAGGCGCTCCTCCTGGCACTGTGCATCATTGTGCCCTGGCACCGGCTCCCGTTCGCCACCTTCCTCAGCATCCCCATCCTGGACATGGTCTCCATCGGCTTCGCCCGTGAAGGTGCGGTGGAGTCCATCACCGGCCTCAGCGTCCTGGTGGTGTTGCCCGTCATCTGGCTGTGTGCTTCAGGGTTGTACCCGAAACTGGCCATTGTCCTGTCCTTCCTGGGACCGTTAGGGATCGTCTGGGTTCCCTTGTTCGTGAGAGGGACCCTCAGCGAACAGGACCTCACCAAGCCACTGCTGTTCCCCATCCTCATGTTGGGCATCGGTGTTTCCGTGAGTGTTCTGACCCTGAGCATGGTGCGTCAGCAGCGTGCGTTGGAGCAGAAGGACGAGGCCCTTAAGGAAGCACTGAGCGTCAGCACCAAACAGGAACGGCTCCTGAACACCGTCATGGAAGCCCTTCCCCTGGGCGTGGTGGCAGTCGACGGCGATGGCCATGACATCCTCATGAACCGTCGCCAGCGCCAAACACACGCACTGGCAACTCCCCCGGACAATGACGATCCCAACGAATCCCAGTTGCTCATCTTCGACACGGACCGGACCACGCCCCTGGATGCCGACCGCAGGCCGGTGCGCCGTGCAGTCCTGGGCGAAAGGTTCACCGACCAGTTGGTGTGGTTGGGTTCTGGGAGCGATCAACGTGCCTTCACCGCGAGCGCACGCCCCATGGTGGACGACTCCGGCAAGTTCGCCGGGTCCGTAGTGGTGTTCAGCGACGTCACGGACTTGGTGAACGCCCTCGCCGCCAAAGACGACTTTGTTGCCAACGTATCCCACGAGTTCCGTACGCCTCTAACGTCCATCCTTGGGTACGTTGAGCTGATCCTGGATGAGCCGGACACCCTCGACGCCAAGGCACGCAAACAGCTGGACATCGTCAGGCGGAACGCGGAGAGGCTCCTGACCCTCGTCTCGGACTTGCTGGCCATACGTTCGGGCCAGATCGTCATTCAACCTCACACAGTGGACGTTGCCGAGTTGGTGCGCGGGAGCGTCAACTCCGCAGAGCCCCGTGCCGCCAAGGCCGGCATCAGGCTCTCCGTGGATCTCCCCGACGCCTTGGAAGCCCGCATCGACTCCTCAAGGATCGCGCAGGTACTGGACAACTTGGTATCGAATGCCATCAAGTACTCCCCCGACGGCGGGGACGTTGAAGTGGCCGCTTGGGAGGATCAGGACTTCATCTTCTGCCGGGTAACCGATACCGGGATGGGGATGAACGAAGAGGAACAGGCCGAGGCTTTCACCAAGTTCTTCCGGGCCGGCGGCGTACGCAAAAGCGCCATTCCCGGCGTCGGGCTTGGACTGCCCATCAGCAAAGCCATTGTTGAGGCGCACGGCGGAACCATCACGTTGGACAGCGAACCAGGCCGGGGCACCACGTTCACGGTGAAGATGCCCTCGTGAGCATCAGCGCTTAGGGGCGCCTGCACCCATCTCAGCGTCCCGACGGCGGCCGAACAGGAAGTAGCTGACCGGGCCGAAGAAGTTGATGAAGGAGACAGCGCGCCAGACCGCCTTCTTGCCTCTGATCTGATCGTCAGGAGTCTTGCCGATGCTCCGCTGCGCCGCGCCCAGCAAGGCCATGTTGACGGCGCCACTGACCATCAGCATGATCCGTTGGCCTTTGGACATGTCGCGCCACGATTTCCTGCGGGCCATGATGCCTCCTCCAGTGAAGATTTACTTATCAGGCTAGTCCGACGCCGGGCGACCCGCCACAGCCTGGCGTACTACTTCGCCCCAGGATTGTTCGGCCAGGTCAGCGACTGCGGCCAGGATTTCCGACGGCGGCAAGGACAGGTCCAGCGGGTACTCCACAATGTCGATGTCCGTGTTGAGGATCCTACGCAGCTTCATTTCCCCCGAACCCGCGTAGACGAGCCATGCGGTGGGTACCCTGAGGGCTGTGCAGTATGCCAGCAACTGGTAGTGGTCCGCGCTTAGGGACGCGCCGGCGTCGGAGGCTGCCTGGTATTTGGAGTCGTAGACCACCACGGGACGCCCACCCAGGAAATGCACGGCGTCCGGACGAACGGTAATGCGATCGGAGTCCCGGACTGCCTCATTGAGGAGCGCGCCGTACTGGAGGCGCATCTCTCCCGGGTGGGCACTCATGGCGCTGCGCAACGCGGTCCCCACGAATTCCTCGAACACCTGGCCCATGTCCACCACGAAGGACGCAGTTTGCTGCTTACCCTCACCGGCCTCGGCGGAAGCGTTGCGGAGGATCACCTCGGCCAGGCGCAGCACGGGGTGGTACCTGAGGTTCATCCGGCTGGCCCGCCACGGCGGCAGGGGCGCTCCGGACTGGAGCCGTGTGACGGCGTCGAGCTTTCCCTTGAGCTGCCGCAAACGGCTCAGGACAGTGGGCCGGACGCCGGGAACCTGACCCATGCGCTCCAAGGCAGCACGGAGGATACGGTTCTCCGCGATGTCCTCTGTGAATTCGTCGTAGGAGACTTCCAATGGCACCATCATCCCGGGACGTCGTGAAATCTGGTCCGAGATCCGGATGCGCCCTTTGACGGTGCGCAAGGACTCCTCCACGGTGAGGTAGCCCTGCAGGACGCCACGGCTCAGGGCTTTGTCCGCCAACTGAGCTAGTGATTCGGCCAGTGCGCTCCACAGGTCCGGGTGCTCCACGGCCTCCACTGAGTGATCACGGAAGCCCTGCTCTCCGGCGTAGCTGAGCAGGAAGAGGAGCCTGCTCAGGCCAAGCCGGTCCTTGGGACGGACTTCGAGCTGCACCGTGGTGGTCCGTACTGAGCCCACCTTGCCAACGGGTTCAATCCGGTAGAGGCCCATGCCCATGGGAGAGGCCTTGGCCAGCCCGCTGGTGTTGATGAATGCCGCCGATTGGGGATCGAGTTTTTCCACCACCCCGCGGGAGAGCTCGTCCATGACGATATGCCGGGGGCCGGAGTTGACCCGCCCCGCGCTGGCGGACGCACGGCCCGTAGTGACCCGCCCCGCGCTGGCGGGCGCACTTCCCGCGCTGGCGGGCACACCCCCCGCGCTGGCGGGCGCACGGCCGGGCCTTGGCGGGATGCCTTTAGCGGGCTGCAAGACGTCCCAGCAGCTGGTCCAGGCCGAAGCGTTCCTCCAGCTGCGCCCGGTTCAGCTGCCCGTGATAGTGCTCCTCCAGCAACGGCATGAGCTCGTACTTCCAGATGCGGCGGAGTCCAGTGGGGTTCTGGGCCGCGTTCTTCATGAAGTAGGACGGCCCGATCATCAGGTCCCGGTCCCAGTCGTCGATCGCGTCATTGAGCGCATCCAGCAGGTCCGCGTTGAGGGTGTCCAGACCGCGGGCTTCCAGGAAGCGACGCAGCGTGCCACGGATCGGCTCCTCTTTGGGGTGGAGCTCGATGAACGCAAACCGCCGGCGAATGGCGGCGTCCATCATGGCGATGGAACGGTCCGCGGTGTTCATGGTTCCGATGATGTAAAGGTTGTCCGGCAAGCTGAAGGGCTCATTGGGGCTGTACTGGAGGTAGATGCGGTCGTCCCGGTATTCCAGGAGGAAGTAGAGCTCGCCGAAGACCTTGGCCAGGTTGGCGCGGTTCATTTCATCGATGATCAGGAAGTACGGCTTGTGCGCATTCTCGGGTTTCGCGGCCTCCTCGGCGAGACGCCGCAGTGGACCGGCCACAAGCTTGAAGGACACTTGGCCATCATCAGTTTTGTCCGGCCGGTAGCCCTCGAAGAAATCCTCGTAGGCATACGAGGGATGGAACTGGACCAGCTTCACCCGTTCGTCGGTGTGGTCACCGGCCAACTCGGCGGCTAGATGCTTTGCAAGGTAGGTTTTGCCGGTTCCCGGCGGACCATAAAGAACCAGTTGGCGGTTTTCCTCGAGAAGTTCAGCGATCTCCTTGAGTGGTTCAACGTCCATGTGCAGGGACGCTGCAAACTCTTCGGTCAGCGGCCGGAACCCTTGCTGGACAACCTCGACGACGGTAGTGGGCGGGGCTTCGTCCTCGCCATCGGTTTCGGCTTCCACGGGGAGCAGCTCCTGCAGGGCCTGAATCACCCTGGTGACGTCCACGATGATGCCCGGTGTGGAAAGTTGACGCTGGGCGTGACGGGGAAGCTCGGGGATAGCGTAACTGTCATCGAACCAGCGGACCTTGCGGCGGATCCGCCGATTGTCTTCATGGTGTTCGGGTTCTCCGAGGACCACCCCAACCCTTACCCGGCCGGCGTGCTGGTACAGCGTGAGGTCACCTGGCTTCATGACTGTCAGGAAAGCGAAAACAGCTGTTTTGGTGTCTTCGCGCTCCACGTAGCCCAGGTGCTTGTAATCCTCATCCACGGCATGCTGGACAACGCCTGCCGTGACGCCTGCGTTGAGGGCGCGCAGATGTTCCACATCCAAGGTGGCCTTCTCTTCGGCAACCCAGGCGGCCAGCAGGTCCGCATTGTCGTGATGGGTACGCAGGAGCCAGGAACGGCGCCCCGGATCTCCCACCTTGCGCCATTGGCTTACCAGTTGGCGTCCGTACCAGTCGATGCGCTGCCCGGCTTGCTCGTCCAGGTGCAGGCGGATGCGGTGGATGTCGGCGGTAATGTCCTCGTCTGTATCGCCCCCGGCCCCGCCGACGAGAGAAGCAAAGGCGTCCCGGATTTCCTGGCGTTCAACGTCTGCCACTACGGGCTCAAAGTAGCTCGGCCACACCAAGTACTCGATGCTGCGGCGCAGGGCAGGCTGATCCTCGGGCGTTGCGGCGGCCAGTTCATGGAACTTCAGCGGGTCCGCGAGTGCCTCGTTGATGGTGGCTGTGCTTTGGCTGTCCACGTGGGCCACGAAGCGGCACAGCCATTTCAGGTGGTCCCAGATGGTCCAGTTGAACTCGGCGGTGCGGTCACGGATGACGCCGTGGTCCGTCATGCCCTCATATAGCTCTTCCGGCAGCTCGATGGGCGGCTCAACCCATGATGCGGCCTCGGTGACGCGGGCACGCTTGACCCGGAGGGACTTGACCTCGTGCGCGAGCGGCAGTGATTGCAGGAATAGCAGTTCCACGGCCAGCAGCTTGGCTTCCCGGGACGCGCCATGAAGGTTCTGCCGCAGGTTGGTCATCATGGGGGCTTTGGAGTCCTCCACCCCGCGTTCAAGCCTTTCCAGGAGCTCAGCGGCAGCATCTGCGGTCCACGTCAACGTCCTGCCGTCCAGCGCCGAGGGTCTCCCGTGGAGCGCCGGACCCAGCACATACCAAGCTGCGTCCTCGATCTCCTTGGAGACTCCGGGGGCGCGGTCAATGGCAGTTTTTACGGAGGGAATCACCATGCCAACTTACCTTGTTTGGTTTATCCAAGCATCTGGATATCCACAGGCTTGCTGCCCATCCCGGCTAAGCTGCGTTCAACCCCCGATTGACCAGCGCTAACTTCCGTCGCGGAGGTCAGCCGGAGGTTCGTCCTTCACTTCGATGGCGTCGAAACGTGCCTCACAGCTCTCGCCCATGGGCGCTTGCGACATGAACCCGACGTGCACTGCCTTCTCCGTATCCAGCCTGAACAGCCGTACGAAGGACCATTCCCGGCCGTCCGATGACCAGTGGAAAGCCCACGCTGGCCCTACCCGGCTCACGCGCAGGTAAACCCACGGGGCGTCCACCACGGGGCCGTTGGAATCGTCGGAGTAGTTGTTGGTCACAACGCTGACCACCATGGCTTCCCCTTGCGGAGAATACTCGAAGCAGAGCTTGGCCCAGTGCTCGCTGTCCGCCCACAAAGTCAGCACACCGGCGTCGAACGTTGTCCGTGGTGAGGCCACCAACACCCGGGCTGAGAGTGAGAACGCGGCAGGTGCCCTGAAGCCCAACGCTGTGGCGCGGTGCTGCGGCTCGCCGCCCAGGGAATCGTTGGTCCAGTCGACGCCGGGGGCTGCCGTGAGCGTCAGCGTCCCCTCCGCCTGGTCGTAGCTGGCATGGCCGTCTGAGGAGGACCATTCCAAGGCTGGCAGTCCCGGTATTTCGGGGGGCATTACGTGCTCCGTTCGTTGCGTCTGCATGTACCAGAACACGCTTTCAGAGATTACCCCCGATGTGCGGGAGGCCACACCGCGCGCCCGTCAGTGCATCCCGAACTGATAGGCCGCAGGGACGGGCTCGTCCGGGCACACTTCTTCCCACAAGGCCGCTATGGCGTCCTCGCCCTCGCGGAGGTCCGGAATCTCGACGCCCTCACGCAGGATCGCGGCTGCTTCGGTGGCTTTCCCGGTTCGCGCGAGCGCCAGCGCCTTGAGGAACCTCAAACGTCCGACGCCGGCGCCCTCCTTGGGTGCCGACTCCACCAGTCCCAGTGCCATGGCGGGGTCCCCGTGCCGGATGCTGAGCGTGACGGCTTCCGTCAGCAAGGCTGTGGTGGAGGGGTCAGCGTCAACGCCCCTCCGGAGCTCGGTAAGTCCATCAGTCTCCTGACCTGCGGCGAGCAGGGCCAAGCCCAAGCCGCGGTGCGCGAGCGCCCTGATGCCGGGAGCGGCCCCTCCGTCGGAAAGCACCCCGCGGTACCCCGCCTTCGCACCGTCCAGGTCCTGACGGGCGTGCTTCATGGTGGCCAGGTGAAACCTCGATTCGGGGCTGGCCTGCCCACCAAGCAACTCTTCCCAGTCCGCCCCGGCGACGAAACCGGGCCCGCCGTCGAACGTTTTTCCCTCCAACAGACCGAGCCACGGTTCCTGCTCGGCCGTGACGCTCTCCACCCCGAAAGGTGTACCGCTCTCATCCACCCAGCCCTTCCCGGATTTCCGGCGCCGGGCGCGTTCAAGAACGCCCCAACCACTGCCGCGCAGCAGCATGGTGGACGGCGGGATGTCGGCGTCGTTGAGGGCTGCGGGAAGCATGGCCTCGAGTTCGTCATGGGGCAGGAGTTGCTCCAATCGCTGGCTGGCGTTGGCCACCGCAGCGTCCCAGTCGGCACCGTGCGAGGTTTCCGGATCGAGATGACCGTTACCGTAGGCCTCTACCCATGCCCACTCCGCGTCGGCTGGCATGACAAGGTGTTCAAACTGCGTCTGCGCCAAACCCGCCTGGATTTCGGCATACGGTCCAGCTCCGGGGCTCAGCCATTCCTGCCACCGCTTGCCGCCCTGCCCCTGGCCCCATACGAAGAGCTTCTTGCCGCGGAGGAGTCCCGTGGAGAGCATCGCCAGCCCGTCGCCGTCGTCGTCGGCTGCAACAACCCAACGCCGTTCGGAAGGGTCGATGTCGAAGAAGAAATCCACCGCGTGGGGGCTGTTGACCGGCCAGGTGCCGTCATATCCTTCGTGGTCGGTGGGCCGGACGCGAGTGATGTCCATGGTGTAGTCGCTGCCGAAGGCCTCATCCGCCGGGGCGATCACGCGGGTCCGCTCCGTCTCAGGGATGGCTGCGTTGCTCCACCAGTACATGGGGACCTCGTGGTCGCTTGGGTTGCGGATCCGCACCGCCGCGAAGACCACAGGCGAGTCGCCGGGCAGCCAGATGTCCACTTGAAAAACCACTTCCCGCAGCCGCTCGTATTCCCACATTCGCAGGATGTGCTTGCCGTCCGGGGTGCGGACAATCGCGGTGTGCAAAGGATCGCAAATGGTGGGCGAATGGCCTCGGGTGCCGATGTTCCATTCCAGCCCACCGGCGAACCAGGCCTTGCGCAGCGCGATGTTGGCCAGTTGCGGGGCATCGTGGGTGTGGAGGAGCTGCTTGCCCGTCTTTTTGTCGAACAGTTCCCAGATGCGGCCTCCCAGCGACGGGAGGACCGTCACCTTGAGTTTGCTGTTTTCAAGCACGACGGCGGGCACTTCCTTGGGTGCCGCGTCCCGGCTGTAGCCGTCCTGCATGAGGTACGGGTAAACGTTGGGCACCACACCGAACCGCGCCGAGGCCTGGAGATCCTCCGGCACCCCCTCTCCCACGGTGTAGGGCTGGTCCAGCTCAGCCGCCACCACGGGCAAGGGGTTGAGCGGGCCGAGCTCGGCCATGGTCAGGGAAACGGTGGTGACTGTGAGGGTGGAGGTTGCTGTGTCTGCCACGTCAGTATCCGATCGTGAGAAGGAGGCCGCGCTGCGGCTCGATGGCTATGGCTTGGCCGGGCACGTAGCTCGCGGCAGATTGGAAGCCGGCGATGGTGGGGGCCTTGATGATTCTGGTGGCGGCAGCATCGTCGTCGAAAATCAGCGTCACTTGTTCAGTGTCCGCGGCCCAGGAGGCCAGCGCTACAACCATTCCTTGCTCCGTGAGCCACGTGGTGGCCAGAACGTCCGGGTGACTTGTCTTTACGGGGGCCTGCGGGTCCCAAAACCCTTGCATATGCCCGTGCTCCAACCCGGTTTGGGCCCAGAACTCCCAGAGCGGGCGGTTGTCCACGGCAGGTGCCCGGCCTGTCATCCCGAACACCATGCCACGCCATGGGTTGCCACCGCCTTCCAGCATCTCGCCCATGAGGCCGAAGGGAATGCCGGAGAGCTCCACCAGCCAATAGTCGGGATCGGTGGTGTTGTAGTCGAAGTACTCCCCCAGCCATAGCCTGTCCACATACGGCAAGTGCTCCATGTACAGATTGGCGGAGGACGCGTAACCGTCGTGCGCAGTGAACTGGTTTGCTGAATGGAGGTCAATCTCAGGGCCGTCTACACCACGGGTTATGCAGGCCCGCTCCAGGACCTTGCGGACCCGCTGCATGGCGTGGCGGTCATAGGCGATGTCATCCAGGTAGATGCCGTCAATCCCGTCCTTCCCGCCGGCCAGTTCCTGAAGGCTCCGCACGTAGAAGTTCTCCCACCGCGATTCGCCGGTTGTCACCACGGCGATGTCCTCTACATTGGGTGCAAACCACGCTGAAACGTAGCCGCTGCCGGCATGTTCCTGCAGCCACATGTGGCCTGCCCCTGGTCCGTCGCTGAAGACTTCGTGGTCCAGGTGCAGCAACGGCAGCAGCTCAGGGCTATGGAACGTGAGCTCGCGGACCGTGTTGTAAACCTTGGCTTTGAGCCCGTGCTGATGGCACTGGGCCACGTACTTCCGCAGCGAGTCCTGGGTCAGCAAGGGATCATTGATATAGGGCGCCGGCGCCGTGGCGTGATGAACGTTGACCACGGTGGCACCAGCGGCCTTAGTGTCCGCAGGGTTTTCAGGAGCGTGGAAGTACCGTTTTCCAAGGTGTTTGCCGGGATCGATCGGCTTGAACGGTGTCAGCAGCAGGCGGAAATCGAAGTCCAATGGCTCATCCGCCCTTAGGGTCCGGGCACCACTGAAGGCACGCAGCGTGGCTGTGTCCTCCGATGTCCGCAACGCGACACCGCCCCGGACTCCGCAATCACCGCCGGCCTGCTGGCGGTTGGCCCACGATCCCGGTTCCACCAACGGCTTCTCCCGGTAGAAGTTGGTGTTGAGCGGCCGTTCATAGCTGCCATCACGTAAGGAAAGCTGGACGCCTACATTAACACTCCCCAGCCACAACGCATCCTGGTTCTTCGTCGCCACGTCCCAAGTCCAGTCGATGGTGTCCGGCCGTCTTCCACCCGGGATGCCCAACCCCATGGCCAGCGGAACCGAAGCCTCATGGAGCGCCAGCTGCAGGCCGACGTCGTTCACCTCCAAGGTCCCCACCGGGCTGAGCCGCAGCGAGTACGAAACTGCCCCATCGGCGTCGAGAACGCCGTTCAGCTCCAGCGTCAGCGCCGCCTTGCCGTCCTTGCGACCTGTCCAGGCGCAGCGCCACGACATCCGCGCCGGGCCGTCCTCAGTGAAAACTAGCTGACCGTGCGTCCAATCAATTCCCTCAACGTCCAGCCGCATGGGAGCACTGAAAAGCTCGACGACGGGACCATCCGTTGCGGTCACCGCGGTGGTAAACGTTGACGTCACCTGCGCCGGAAGTCCGGACTCCGTCAGCTGCAAGGACCTGCCCAGAATCCCCAACGTCCTGCTCGTTTCGTCCAAAGTGATGGCCGTATATGGCCTAACGAGCTCCGCGTCCTGAGCCACTCGCGAATCCAGCCAGGCCAGGCGCCGAAGGGAACGTGCATCTCCGAAACCGCCCGCAAGGAGTGCCGGATCTGTTTCCGCGGCCACATCAAGCCTGACCACGATCTCCCGTGGTGGCTCCCCCGCTGCATGGATAGTCACCATGGCGGAGTGCGTGGTTCCCGCAGCTGCCTCAGGGATGGGAAGGACCACCAGCAAAGCCCGTACAGTGCCGGCAGGAATGTTGAGGGCTCTGTGCCATGGCTTGCCCAGCCTGTCCACGCCATCGGTGTTGATGCAGCGCCCGCTGGTACCTTCTCCTCCCGTTGAGTCTCCTCCCGTTGGCTCTTCCCCGGCTGATGGGGTGACCTGAACTGTCACGCCGTTGAGATCCTTCTGCGCATACAGTCCCAACTGGACCACATAGTCCTCGCCAGCCTGTGCAGTGCCGTGGAAAGCCTCCGAGGGCCCGTTGATCACCCAGTGCGCCGGTAGGTCATGCCGCATGGAGATGGGATTCAGGCGGTCCTCGGGAAACACCAGTAGGGCTTCTCCCGCGTGGAGTGCCCGGAACCGCTCCAGTTCGTCTGCGCGGGCGGTGAAGTTCATGGGTGCGAACGAGTCCCGTCCGCTTGCCGCCTCATATCGGAGGACTTTGGCGGTGGGCAGCGCAGCTTGCGCCCCGCTTGCCCAGGCGGAACGTCCGACGGCGGCGGCCCAGGCCGGATCTGCGGCAGGACGACGCGGGAGGTACTGCGCCTGGGGATAGTGGGCTTTCCCCAGCATGGCGTACGGCAGGTAGAAGACGAAGTAGATGCCAGGGCCCTCTGTGGCTTCGAAGACAACCGTTCCGGACTCGCGGGTGGCCTCTTCCACCATCACGTTCCGGACCCTGATGCCGGTCTTCTCCGAGACGACCATGACATCAACCGTTGCGGGGTCCTTGTCCTGCCGCCGCCACGGGATGACAGCCCTGTGGGCCGCACCAATCCCGCCGCCCCTTCCGCTGAGCCCCGCTTCAGCCACATCCAGGACTTCCACAACGAATCGGTGATTGCCGTAGAGCAGTTTGTCCCACGCGCCGATGCCACAATCCACCTCCGGGTGGGCTGTCACTGAACCGATTCTGCTGGGATTTGGCGGGGTGATGAGGGCCGGTGAAACCGGCGCGGGCAGCGGCATCGCTGAGACTCCTGAAGGTAGCTTCCGGGGTTTTTCACCTGTTTGGTGAATCCTTACATCATCCCGGCGTTCCGTGGAGTCGTAAAGGGTTATTGCGATGCGCGATCACTGCAATTCCCGCCCCCGAATACTGGCCATGACGCTGCCAGGGCATTATGACGGTGCTAGTTGGAGGCGGCCAGGTGCTACTTGGAGGCAGCCAGGTTCAGTGCGTTGACTTTCGCCCTCGCCGCCCGGACGACGTCGCGGTTGGTAACTGTGTAAGCCGTGGGATCGCTGCCGTCCTGCGCACCGAGGGAGACCGCCCCATCGGCGAGGGTGGAGACCGTCTTCTTGGCCGAAAGGTGGACCGCAGCAAGGCCTGCCCTGTGCATCGCAGGGATGTCGTCAAGGGTTAGTCCTCCCCCGGCCATGATCTGCAGTGCACTCCCGGCACGTTCTGCCATGGTGGTCAACGTGGACAGCCCGGCCCCCGCGGTGGCCTCGTGGCCCGAGGTCAGGATCCGCGTGAAGCCAAGTTCCATCAGCTGTTCAAGAGCGGCCACGGGGTCTCGTGACTGGTCTATGGCCCTGTGAAAGGTCAACTCTGCTTCCGGGTTGGCTTCCTTGGCGGAATCCACGAGGCGCTGGATCGCGTGAACGTCTACGTCTCCGGACGCGGTGAGCGCCCCGACCACCACCCCGTGGGCACCCTGAGCCAGCAGATGGCGGATCTCGTGGACCATGGTGTCTACGTCGGACGCAGAGTACCGGAAGTCGCCGGGCCTGGAGCGGATCAGTGGATGGATCGCCAGACGGCCGTCAACGTGCTCCATGCTGGCTTCCATGAGTCCTTGGCTTGGCGTGACGCCACCAAGTTCCAGGCTGCTGCACAGTTCGATGCGGTCGGCTCCCTCGGCGGCTGCCGTGCCTGCACCCGCGGCACTCACCACGGCAATTTCAAGTTTCATGGTGAAACTCTACGTGGAATTTTTGTACAGCTGATGCCCCTAAGACGGCCCTTTGAGGGCATCAGCTGTACAAAAAATCGTCAGCCCTGGTACTTCTGCAGCTTTTCCTTTTGCTCCGGCGTGAGCCTTAGGACCCGTCCTGTGGCCTCGGCGACGAAAGCCAGGTGAGTAGTTGCTTTCACGCAGTCTTCCCGCGTGACAGGATCTTTGATGACGTAATGGAGATCGAAGCTGGCGCCTTTGATGGCCCCCACCCAGATCTCCACCACAGCCGGGATGTTGCGGTAATCCAAAGTCCGGACGTACCGGACTTTGTGCTCCACAACCAGGGTCATGGTGCCTTCCTCGACGTCATTGAACAGGGCCGCCGGGGGCTTTACGCCCGGAAGGCCCGCTCCGCGAGGGGGCCCGAAGGCTGCGATACGGGCTTCCTCCAGCATCCGCACAATCTGGACGTTGTTGATGTGGCCGTAGGCGTCCATGTCACCCCAGCGCATGGGTACGAGGACCTCTATGCGGCGGGGTGCCATGGACTCCTTCAGTGTTTCCGTGCTCAGCTGTGCACCGCCGTCGAGTCGTCCACAGCGGTCTCTTCCTCACCAGCGAACTGGGACATGTACAACCGGTAGTAGGCCCCCTGCAGTGTGAGCAGGTGGGCATGGTTGCCCTGCTCCACGATCTTGCCGTTCTCCATCACCAAAATGGTGTCGGCGTCGCGGATAGTGGACAGGCGGTGGGCGATCACGAAGCTCGTCCGGTCCGTCCGAAGGGCAGCCATGGCCTTTTGCAGCAACAGCTCCGTACGGGTGTCCACGGAGCTTGTAGCTTCGTCCAGGATCAGCAGCGACGGATCTGAAACGAAGGCACGGGCGATGGTGATGAGCTGCTTTTCACCGGCGCTGACGTTGTTGCCTTCTTCGTCGATGATCGTCTGGTAACCGTCCGGGAGGGCACGCACAAAGCGGTCCACGTAGGTTGCCTTGGCCGCTTCCATGATCTGGTCCTCGGTGGCGTCCAGCTTGCCGTACTTGATGTTGTCGTAGATGGTCCCGCCAAACAGCCAGGCATCCTGCAACACCATGCCCACCTTGGACCGCAGTTCTGCGCGGCTAAGGTCCTTGATGTCCACGCCATCCAAGGTGATCCGGCCTGCGTTGAGCTCGTAGAAACGCATCACCAGGTTCACCAGCGTGGTCTTCCCGGCCCCGGTGGGGCCCACAATCGCCACGGTATGGCCAGGTTCGGCAGCAAAGGACAGGTCCTCAATGAGCGGTTTGTCTTCTACATAGCTGAACGAGACGTGCTCGAACTCAACATGGCCGTCGGTCTTGGCGGGCAGATTGCGGGTCCCGGTCTCTTCAACTTCTTCCTCGGCATCAAGGAACTCGAAGACGCGCTCTGCCGAGGCAACACCGGACTGCAGCATGTTGGCCATGCCGGCAATCTGGCCCAGCGGCTGGGTGAATTCACGTGAGTACTGAATGAAGGCGGTGGCATCGCCCAGGCTCATGGAGCCTGAGGCAACGCGCAAGCCACCCACCACGGCAATGCCGACGTAGGACAGGTAGGACACGAAGTTCATGGCCGGGAAGATCACGCCGGACACGAACTGCGCACCAAAGGAGGCCTTGTAGAGTTCCTCGTTCTTCTCGTCGAAACGCTTCAGCATGTCGGCATCGCGACCGAAGACCTTCACGAGGTCGTGTCCGGAGAAGGACTCCTCGATCTGGCCGTTCAGTGCGCCGGTGTTCTTCCACTGTGCTGCGAAGAGCTTCTGGCTGCGCGCACCAATGACGCCCGCCACAATGCCGGACAACGGCAGGGCGATCAGGGCAATGAGCGCCAATTCCCAGGAGACGATGAACATCATCACCGTGATGCCCAGGACTGTGAGCACTGAGCTGACCAGTTGGGAGAACGCCTGCTGGAGGCCCTGCTGGACGTTGTCGACGTCGTTGGTCACGCGGGACAGGATGTCGCCGCGCTGGCGGGTGTCGAAGTAGTTCAGCGGGAGCCGGTTGAGCTTTGCCTGAACGTCGTTGCGCAGCTTCTTAATGACCCGCATGACGATCCTGTTGAGCAACCAACCCTGGGCCCACAGGAAGATGTTGGCCACAAAGTACATCAGGAGCACGATCGAAATCAGGAACGTCAGCTTGGGGAAGTCAATCCCGTTGGTGAGCTCCATCTTGGAGACCATGTCCGCAAAGTTGCCTTGGCCTTGCTGGCGCATGAGCTCAACGAACTGCTCCTGCGAGACCCCCTCCGGGATCTGCCGGCCCACAACGCCACCGAAGATGACGTCCATGGCACTACCCAGGACCTTCGGAGCAATCACATTGAGGACTACCGAGACAATGACGAGCCCGATCACGATGTACACGCCAACGGCCTCGGGCTTCAGCAGGCCCATGAGTCGCTTGGCGGACGGCCAGAACTCTTTGGCCTTCTTTGCCGGGACGTCGCCGAACATACCGCCATCAGCTTCGGAGGGGACGTATTCTTCTTCAACAAAGTCGTCGTCATCGAGCACTTCGGTGGCTACCTCAGCTTCGGCTGTTGCCTTGGCATCCTTGGCGGCTTGAGCCTTGGCAGCCCAGCCACGCTTCTTCTGCTGGTCCTGCTCGGTCATGCCACTTCCTCCACGCTCAGCTGGGATTCAACGATTTCCTGGTAGGTGGGTGAGGTCTCCAGCAGTTCGTCGTGCGTTCCGCGGTCAACAATCCTTCCGTTATCCAGCACAAGGATCTCGTCCGCGTCCGCGATGGTAGAGACGCGCTGGGCCACGATAATGACTGTGGAATCCCGGGTCTTGGCCTTCAAGGCTTTGCGCAGACGGGCGTCGGTAGCAACATCGAGCGCGGAGAACGAATCATCAAACAGGTACACATTCGGTTTGGTAACCAACGCCCTGGCAATGGATAGCCTCTGGCGCTGGCCACCGGAGACGTTGGTACCGCCTTGGGCGATGCGCCGGTTCAAACCGGATGACTTTTCTTCCACGAAGCCCTTGGCCTGGGCCGTTTCCAACGCTTCCCACAGCTCTTCGTCCGTGGCGTCAGGCTTGCCGAAACGAAGGTTGTGCTCGATTGTTCCTGAGAACAAGTACGGCTTCTGCGGCACCGCAGATACGCGGCTAGTGATCTCCGATGCGTCCATCTTCGTGACGGGCACACCGTCCAGCAGGACGTCACCGGATGCGACGTCGTAAAGCCGCGGCAGCAGCGAGACCAAGGTGGTTTTGCCGGCACCCGTGGAGCCGATGATGGCCAGGGTCTTGCCCGGCTCAGCAGTGAAGGAAATGTTGCTCAGCACCGGAGCCTCGGCACCGGGGTACTTGAAGGTGACGTCCCGGAACTCCACACGTCCCTTCTTCTCAGCAGGCACTACCGGCGAGCTGGGGTTGTGGATGGAAGGCTCGACGTCCAGTACCTCACCTATGCGGTCTGCACAGACGGATGCGCGGGGAATCATCATGGCCATGAACGTGCCCATCATGACAGCCATCAGGATCTGCAGCAGGTACTGGAGGAAGGCCGTGAGCGCACCCACCTGCATCTCCCCGGAATCCACCCGCTGGCCGCCAAACCACAGCACGGCGGCCGTGGACAGGTGCAGGATCATGCCGATGGCCGGGAACATCAGGACGAACAGGTTGCCGATCTTTACCGACACTGCAGTGAGGTCATCATTGGCGTCCCCGAAGCGCCTGGCCTCGTGGGGCTCGCGAACAAAGGCCCGGACCACGCGAATACCGATGATCTGTTCGCGCAGTACGCCATTGATGGCGTCGATCTTGGTCTGCATGGAACGGAACAGCGGCATGAGACGGACTACAAGGTAGCCCACCACGGCCACCAGGACAGGAACGGAGACCCAGACCAACCAGGAAAGGCTAAGGTCCTCACGGAGCGCCATGATGATGCCGCCCACACACATGATGGGGGTTGAGACCATGAAGTTCAGGCCCATGAGCACCAGCATCTGTACCTGCTGGACATCGTTGGTACCGCGGGTAATCAGCGTGGGAGCACCGAAAGTGTTGACGTCCTGGGCTGAGAAGCTACTGACCTGCCGGAAGACGCTGCGGCGCAGGTCCCTGCCAATGGCCATTGCAACGCGGGACCCGAAGTACACAGCGATGATGGCAGTGACCACTTGTCCCAGGGCGACAGCGAGCATGAGGGCACCGGTCTGCCAGATGAAGTCGGTGTCTCCGCGGGAAACTCCCTCATCAATAATTCTGGCGTTGAGGCTGGGGAGGTACAGCGTAGCGATGGTGGATGCGAGCTGAAAAATCAGCACGGCCACGATCTGCGGCAAATACGGCTTGGAGTAGCGCCGTATAAGGGTGACAAGCATGCCCACGGGTCCTTAGAAAGAGTGCGTGAAAGAGGTAAGAGAAGTGTGGCAGCCGGGGCTGACAGTATTAGCCTCCCTACTCTACGAAATCCGTTGCCCCGGCGAAACATCTTTCGGAAAAGATCATCCCAGCGGAGTATCTGCCGGGTGACGGATGCTCCCGCTGCCGCAAGACCGGCAGTCGGGGCAAACAAGAAAGCGCCGGCTGGTTTCCCAGCCGGCGCTCCCAATCCCGCCCTCGTTGGCCGTTTCCCCGCACTCCATCAGGAGCCCCGGCCTGGATCCCCGGACAGGGCCGGGACCCCAGTGAGTTAGCCTGCGTGCTTGCCGTGGTCCGAACGGGCTTCGACGCCTTGGAGGAGCAGCAACGCCATGCGCTCCTGCTGCCTGCGCTCACGCTTGAGTTCTTTGCGGATCGCTGCAAGCTCTTCCGCGGTGTGGGCTTGCTGCTCGGCAATGGTCTGCTGCTCCCGCAACCGGGCCTGCAGCTCCACGTTGGCACGGCTCAGCTGAAGCTGTTGTTCCGCCAGGACGTACTGGGTACGGGACAACTGCTCCTGGACTTCCTTCACATCAGCGGTGCCGTGAGGCCGTTCCTGCGTGAGGATCCGAGCGAACTCGAGGTCAAGATCGGTTCCGGACTCCGGGTTCGGAACCTGACGGTCCCCTACCGGAACCTGACGGTCCGCCCCTACCTGACGTCCGCCCACCGAAACCGCAGGATGGGCACTTGGGCGGCGGGCGCCGTCGTCGGACGCTTTCACTGCGTCCATGGACGCCGTGTCCAGTGACATTCCGGCGTCCCCTGAAGCCGTGGCAACCAGTTCTTTCTCAGGAGCTGCATCCACGGTGCGTCGCAGTGGACGCTCCTTGATGAACAGCACGGCGAGGAGGGCAACGACGCTGATGATCGCGGAGATCAGGAAGATTTGAGCAGTCGCGTCACCGTAGGCAGCGCGCATGATGTCCGCGATGGGGGCAGGCATGTCAGCCAGGTCCATGCTCGCTCCGGACGCGCCACCCTGGGCAGGGATCCCTGCGGCAGTCATGCCCTCAACAGCGAGTTCCTTCACGTGGTTGGACATGATGGCACCGAGAACGGATACGCCGATTGCGCCACCAACCGAGCGGAAGAACGCCACGGAGGCACTCGCGGTTCCGATGTCCTTGGCCTGGACGGTGTTCTGAACAGCGAGGACCAGGTTCTGCATCAGCATGCCCAGGCCGAGCCCGAACACACCGGTGTAGATCGCCACTATCCACAGTTCAGTGGTGTGGTCCATGGTTCCGGCGAATGCGAGACCGCCAATGAGGAGGACGGAGCCTGCAATCAGGAACCTCTTCCACTTACCGAAGCGGCTGATCAGGATGCCCGAAGCGACCGAACCAATAAGGTTTCCGGCGATCATGGGCAGCGTCAGCAGCCCTGCCTCGGTGGGTGTGGCGCCGCGGGCAACCTGGAAGTACTGACCCAGGAAGGTTGAGGAACCGAACATGGCGATGCCAACCGCAACGGAGGCAACAATGGCCAGGGCCGTGGTGCGCTCGGAGATGATCTTGAGGGGGATGATGGGCTGGGCCACCTTGGTTTCCACGAACACGAGCACAGCCAGAAGAGCTACGCCGCCACCCACCATGAGGGCGGACTGCCAGGAGAACCAGTCGTAGTAGTCGGGGTTGCCGGCGAAGGAAACCCAGATCAGCAACAGGCTGACGCCGGAGGTCAGCAGGATGGAACCGAGCCAGTCGATCTTGGCGGGACGCTTGATGTGCTCGATTTTCAGCGTCACCTGCAGCAGTATGAGCGCGACGACGGCCAGCGGCACGCAGACGAAGAACGTCCAGCGCCAGCCCAACGGGCTGTCAACGATGAAGCCACCCAACAGCGGTCCGCCAGCAGTGCCAACGGCCATGACGGCGCCCATGTAACCGGAGTATTTACCGCGGTCGCGCGGCGGAATCATGGAGCCGATGATTGCCTGGGCCAAGGCTGTGAGGCCACCCATGGCCACGCCTTGGATGACGCGGGCGGTGAGCAGCAGCGGAATGGTTTCGGAGAGTCCAGCCATTACTGAGCCGGCCACAAAGATGATGATGCTCAGCTGGACCAGGAGCTTCTTGTCGAAAAGGTCCGCGAGCTTGCCCCAGATGGGTGTGGTTGCAGCATTGGCCAGCAACGCTGCCGTGATGACCCAGGCGAAGTCGGTTTGGGTGCCCTTGAGCTCGGACATGATGGTGGGCAATGCGTTGGCAACAATAGTGCTGCTGAGGATTGCGGTGAAGAAGGCGGCGAGGAGGCCGGTGAGGGCTTCCATGATCTGCCGGTGCGTCATGGGCGCTGCGGCTTTGCTGGCCGCGGGGCTGGCTGAGGCGTCCACCGCCTTGGTGTTCTGAACTGCTGGTGTGGCCATGGTGGCTCCTAAGCTGTCTGGTTGGTTGTGATGGAGCCGGCCGCCGTTGCCCGGATTGAGTCCTTGAGTGACTCGGTGAGTTTGTTGATGACCTGGGAGGCCTCGAGGGCGTCAGCCTCGCTCCAATCCGCCAGGTAATCGCGCAGTCTCACGCTGCGTTGTTCTTCGAATTCGCGCAGTTTCGCGGAGCCTTCCTCCGTCAGGGCAAGCAGTTGGGCCCTGCCGTCCGCGGGATCGGGCCGCCTGACCACGAAGCCCAGTTCCTCGAGTTCGGTGACGTGCCGGCTCAGGACCGGTGCACTGACACCGAGCCGCGTGGCCAGATGCGTAGCGCGGGTCTCCCCCTCGCCAATGAATCGCATCACCCCTTGAACAGCCATTCCGACGTCGGGAACACGCGCCATGTGGGCGGTCACCACACAGCGCAGTGTGCGCTGGAGGTCGAAGATTTGATGCACAAGATCGGTTGCTGTGGCGGAACCGACGGACATGGAAACACCCCTCTTTTGCTTGCCTAAAGCAACTATAACTCAGATTGATTGCTTTGGGAAACTAAAGATGCGTTTCGGTTCTGTTGCGGGGCCCGCTCTGCACCTTATTTCGCGGGAATTGGGTGCAGAGTGGGCCTCGCAACGCAGAAACCCCCGCACGAGGTTCCGTGCGGGGGCTTTCTGCGTTTACTACGGTCTACTTAGTCATCCAAATGCGTGGGGCCGAACATCTTCAGCAGGGTCTCAACCACGACGACGTTGGGTCCGTCCGCTGCGAAGGACGCCTTGAGCGCGTCCCCCACTTCCTCCGGAGCAACCCGGCGCGCCGGGACGCCGAAGGACTCAGCAAGTTTTACGAAGTCCGGGCGGGCGAGCTCGGTGGCGGTGGCTTGGCCAAAGGCGCCCACCATGTACTCACGCAGGATGCCGTAGCCGCCGTCGTCCACAATCAACCAGGTGACCGGGACATTGTGCTGCTTGGCGGTGGCGAGCTCGGAGATGGAGTACATGGAGGATCCGTCACCGGAAACGGCCAGCACCCTGCTCGGCTTCCCGGTGGTCTCCAGTCCCACGGCACCGCCGATGGCCGCAGGGAAGCCGTAGCCCAAGCCGCCGGCGCCCTGGGCGGAGTGGAACTGGCCCTGCCGGGCGTCCCAGCAGCTCCAGCCCCAGTACGCGGAGATGGTCATGTCCCAGAACGTCTGCATGTCCGCCGGAACAGCCTCGCGAATGTCGGCCATGAACTTCAGTTCCTTGGCCAGATCCTGTGACTCCAGGCGGGCCTTGACCTTGGCCAGGGATTCCTTGACCACGTCTTCGGGGCTGCTGCCGTGCCAGTCACGCTTCACGGCGTCCGCGGCACCGGCAGCTGCGAGGGCTTCGTCCAAGGCTGCGAGTGCTTGGCCCGCGTCGGCGCGGATGCCAAGGCCCGGCCGGTTGGATTCTAGGACCCGGGGTTCGGCGTCGATCTGGATGATCCGGCCGCGTGGTTCGAACGTGAAGTAGTTCGAGGTCACTTCACCCAGGGAGGAGCCGATCACGATCAGCACATCGGCGTCTTCCAGGACGTCGGTCATATACCGGTCCTCGATCCACGACTGTAAGGACAGCTCGTGGGACCACGGGAACGCGCCGTTGCCGCCCGGGGTGCAAATGACCGGAGCCCGTAATTGCTCGGCGATCGAGAGCAACGACTTCTCGGCCCGGCCACGACGCGTGCCGCCTCCCGCGATGATCGCCGGACGTTCCGCCGTCGAAAGCCACTTCACGGCCTCGCGGATCAATTCAACACGCGGCGGGTTGTCGAATGCCTCGGCGAGGGCGTCCTCCACCGGCGGCACCATGATCGGGTCCAGCAGAACGTTCTGCGGAATTTCGATCCACACAGGGCCCTGCGGTGAGGAGATCGCTTCGGTCCACGCGTCCTGGATGGCCGAGGGGATGCCCGAGGCGTGCTGGATCAGTCGCTGGCTCTTGGTGACGTTCGCGGCCGAGGCCTTCTGGTCATCGAGCTGGTGCAACATGCCCTTGCGGCGGGCACCCAGGCCATCGAGCGGAATCTGGCTGGCCACAACCACCATGGGAACACCCGTGGCATAGGCCTCCTGCAAACCGGCCAGGGACGTCAGCGCACCGGGCCCGGTGGACAGGAACAGCACACCCACCTCGCCGGTGGCACGTGAATACCCGTCGGCTGCGAAGGCCGAGTTGTTCTCCACACGGGAGGAAACGAAGTGCAGGTTGCCGCGGCCCATCGCGTCAAAAAGACCCAGAGCATGCTGGCCCGGGATACCGAAGACGGTCTTCGCGCCCAGCGCTTCAAGGGTCTCGACGACGAGGTCCCCACCGTTGCGCTGGTTGGTTCCCTTGGTGGGGGCTGCTGTGCCCGGATCGAAATCGATCATCGCTGGTCTCCGGTTGCTCCGGTTGCCTGCGCGAGTTCCGCGATACGGGCGCCGAGGGCCTGCTGCGCGTAGCCGTTGGGGGCACCTTGGCGGTCACCTTCCACTGCATTGTCCGCCATGAGGGTCACGAGCTCGTAGGCTACGTGGCTGCCTGCAACACCGGTAATTTCTGCGTGGTCGTAGGCCGGAGCAACTTCAACGATGTCCGCACCAACGAGGTTCATGCCCCGGAAACCACGGATGATTTCCAGGAGCTCGCGGCTGGTGATGCCGCCGGCTTCAGGAGTGCCGGTGCCTGGCGCGTGAGCCGGATCAAGAACGTCAATGTCCACGGAGATGTATAGCGGACGGTTGCCGATGCGGTCGCGGATCTTAGCCACGGTCTCCAGGACGCCCTGGTAGTAGACGTCTGCGGAGGTGACGATACCGAAGCCGAAGCGGTGGTCGTCGTCGAGGTCCTTCTTGCCATACAGCGGACCGCGGGTACCGACGTGGCTGATGGCCTCGGTGTCAAGGATGCCCTCTTCCACGGCCCGACGGAACGGGGTGCCGTGCGTGTACTCGGCGCCAAAGTAGGTATCCCAGGTGTCCAGGTGCGCATCGAAGTGGAGCATCGCGATGGGCTCACCGGCACGCTCAGCGGCTGCCCTCAACAGAGGCAGGGCAATGGTGTGGTCGCCACCGAGAGTGACCAGCTTGCTGCCGTTGGCCGTGAGGTCCAAGGCGTTCTGCTGGATGGTCTCGATGGCCTCGTTGATGTTGAACGGGTTCACGGCCATGTCGCCGGCGTCGGCAACCTGGATGTTCTCGAACGGGCTGACGTCCCATGCCGGGTTGTAGGGACGGAGCAGGCGGCTGGCTTCACGCACGTGGTTGGCACCGAAGCGCGCGCCAGGGCGGTAGGAAACGCCGGAGTCGAAGGGGACGCCAACAACGGTGACGTCAGCCTTGGAGACCTGGTCCAGGCGGGGCAGGCGGGCATAGGTAGCGGCACCGGCGTAGCGCGGGATGCGGGATGAATCGATGGGGCCGAGGTTCCCGTTGGCCTCAATGCGGAGCTCTTCCAAAATGCCTCTCCTTCGAGATAAGTCAGCGTCTGTGACACCCATCATACACTCAAAGTTGTCTAATAAGCATCACATGTTTACAAATTGGCTTATCGGGCGTGCGTCATGAGATGCCCGTCACAGCGGGCGTTAAGATTCCATAAAAACCGGGGTCCCGGCGTCGAACGCGGCCATACGCTCCTAGCGGAAGCAGCACACTGCTGCACGAAAGGACACCGTGACCACCCTGTCGAGGCCTCCGGCCGATCCGGCCAACCGGCCAAAGAACTCCTTCAAGCTCAAGCCATGGCTACTGGAAGGAATGCCGGATACCTCAGGGAAGCGACAGGGACCCCACGGTCGCCCCTCGGACTCGCACAAGCCCCAAGCCTGGTGGAAAGTCATGTGCCTCACGGGCCTGGACTACTTCTCCACCCTCGGCTACCAGCCAGCCATCGCCGCCCTGGCCGCCGGCCTGCTGTCCCCGCTGGCCACCCTGCTCCTGGTGCTCGCAACCCTGGCCGGCGCCCTCCCCGTATACCGGCGCGTTGCGAAGGAAAGCCCCCGCGGCGAAGGATCCATCGCCATGCTGGAGCGCCTGCTACCGCGATGGGGAGGCAAGCTGTTCGTCCTGGCCCTCCTTGGTTTTGCTGCGACCGACTTCATGATCACCATCACGCTGTCCGCCGCCGACGCCACAGCCCACCTCATCGAGAACCCCTTCGCGCCGCATTTCCTCGAAGGCCAGCAAGTAGTCATCACCTTGGCTTTGATCGCCGGCCTGGGCATCGTCTTCCTCCGCGGATTCAAAGAAGCCATCAACGTGGCCGTGGTGCTGGTGGCAGCATTCCTCGCGCTGAACCTTGTGGTGATCGTGGTGTCCATGACTCATCTCTTTACCGAAGCCGGCGTCATAACCGACTGGTGGAGTGCGCTCACCACGTCCCATGGCGACCCCATCATGATGATCGCCCTGGCACTTCTGGTCTTCCCCCGCCTGGCACTTGGGCTCTCCGGATTCGAAACCGGAGTTGCCGTCATGCCTCAAATCAAGGGCCACGCAACAGACACCGATGCCAAGCCCACTGGCCGGATCAAGGGTGCGCACAAGCTCCTCACCACCGCGGCCATCATCATGAGCTCATTCCTCATCACCTCCAGCTTCACCACCGTCATGCTGATCCCCGCCGCCGAATTCCAGGACGGCGGTAAAGCCGAAGGCCGCGCTCTCGCTTATCTGGCGCACAAATTCCTAGGAGACGGATTCGGAACCGTCTATGACGTGAGCACCATCGCCATCCTCTGGTTCGCAGGCGCGTCAGCCATGGCCGGGCTCTTGAACCTCGTCCCCCGTTACCTGCCCCGCTATGGCATGGCGCCGGCATGGGCACGCGCCCTCCGCCCGCTGGTCCTGGTGTTCACCGTCATCGCCTTCTTTGTCACCATCATCTTCAAGGCGGACGTCAACGCCCAAGGTGGCGCCTACGCCACTGGTGTGCTGGTCCTGATAACCTCGGCCTCCATTGCCGTCACACTGTCTGCACGGCGGAAGAAGCAGCGGGCACAGGTCATCGGCTTTGGTCTGATCTCCCTCGTCTTCGTCTACACCACCGTAGTCAACTCGATCGAGCGCCCCGACGGCTTGAAGATCGCCGCCCTCTTCATTCTGGGCATCATGGTAGTTAGCTTCATATCCCGCATGCGGCGCGCGTTCGAACTTCGGGCCACTCACATCAAGATGGACGAGAAAGCCCTCGAATTCACGGCCAACGCCGCCGAAGGTCCCGTCCGCATCATCGCCCACGAACCCAAACACCTCAGCGCAAGCCGATACAGGGAGAAGCTCCAGCACGCCCAGCAGGCAAGTCACCTGCCCGTTGACTGCGACGCCGTCTTCATTGAGGTCATTGTGGACGACAGCTCCGACTTTGAGCAGGAGCTCCAAGTGGTGGGCAAGGTCCGGCACGGGTTCAAGATCCTGGAGGTGCACAGCAACAACGTGCCCAACACCGTGGCCGCAGTACTCCTCCACATCCGCGACGTCACAGGATTCATGCCCCATATCTACTTCCGCTGGACCGAGGGCAATCCGATCTCCAACCTCAGCAAGTTCCTGTTCTTCGGCGAAGGAGAGATCGCCCCGGTAACCCGCGAGGTACTTCGGGAGGCCGAGCCTGACATCACCCGACGCCCGTGGGTGCACGTGGGCTAGCCCCGGTTCCGCGCGTTCCTCCCCGGTTGGTCCCCTCGCAGGCCGCGCTCCTCCCCGGTTGGTCCCCTCGCAGGCTGCGCTCCTCCCCGGATTTCGCGCGCTCCGCTTAGCCTGTGCGGAGATCCGGGAGGGAGCGCAGCGCAGGGAGTGAAGCTAGCGGCTCGCCGCCGGCACCAGGACCCACAGCACCTCAACGGTCTCGTCCGTGGGGTTGATCCAAGTGTGGGGTTCCCGGCCCGGGAAGGAGAGCGTGTCCCCTTCTTCGAGGTCGTACTCCTCGTTGGTGAGGATGAGCTTGATCCGTCCCTTGACCACGTGCAGGACATCGACGTCGCAGTCCACGGCGTAGAGCTCGTTTTCGCCGCGGCCACGTGGCTCGATGGTGGCCTGCAGGATCTGTAAGCGACGCTCGGAGCGGGCGGTCAACAAACGCTCCACGATGCCCTGGCCGCCCAGGGAAATGCGGGGGCCGTCGTCGCGCTTGGTCAGGTGTGTCTCCGGAGCTGCGAAGAGGTCGCCCACGGAGACGGACAGCACTTGGCACAGAGTGACCAGCGAGGCAACCGACGGCGATGTCAGGTCCCGCTCCACCCGGCTGAGGAAGCCCTTGGTCAGACCGGTAGCGTCCGCCACTTGCTCGATGGTGAGGCGCTGCGCTTGCCGGGCTGCGCGGATTCTGGAACCGATGGCAACGGGAACATTGCTCGGTTCAACGGGTAGAGCCTTCATTCACGAACCTTTCAGGCCTGTCATGTGGCCCTGTCATTGGAGCAATAGTAGCCGGGAGACAGGCCAAGAACGCCAGAATACGCGGAAGCATGACCAAAGGATCTTGACTGTTACTCCCATCACAACATATCCTCAGAGGCAACAAGTGTTGCCTGTGAGGCACACAACACCTCCCCAATCTCCAATCATCAGCACAGAGACTTCGACTCTTCGCAGGAGTATCGTCGAAAACCCCAACCTCAGTGCATCAGCTCCAAGGACCGTTCATGGAATCATCGGCTATAAACATCGCAATCGTGGTGGTGTACCTGCTCGCCATGCTGGCATTCGGCTGGTGGGGCAAGTCCCGCACCAAGAACAACAGCGACTTCCTGGTGGCAGGCCGCCGCCTGGGCCCCTTCCTTTACACCGGCACCATGGCCGCAGTGGTCCTCGGTGGCGCATCCACCGTGGGCGGCGTCGGCCTGGGCTACAAGTTCGGCATCTCCGGCATGTGGCTTGTTGTGGCCATCGGCTCGGGTGTGCTGCTGCTCAGCCTCCTGTTCGCCGGGACCATCCAGAAACTCAAGATCTACACGGTCTCCCAGATGCTGACCCTCCGTTACGGCAGCACCGCAACCCAGACCTCGGGCATCGTCATGCTGGCCTACACACTGATGCTGTGTGCCACGTCCACCGGCGCCTACGCCACCATTTTCGTGGTCCTCTTCGGCTGGGAGCGTTGGCTGGCCATCGCCATCGGCGGCGCAATCGTCCTGGTCTACTCCACCATCGGCGGCATGTGGTCCATCACTTTGGCAGACCAGGTCCAGTTCGTCATCAAGACGGTGGGCATCTTCTTCCTGATGCTCCCCTTCGCCCTGAACGCTGCTGGCGGCCTGGACGGCATCCGCGCCCGCGTCGATGAGAGCTTCTTCGATATCGGCGGCATCGGCCTCCAAACGATCATCACCTACTTCGTCGTTTACACACTGGGCCTGCTGATCGGCCAGGACATCTGGCAGCGCGTCTTTACGGCCAAGACCCCCACGGTTGCCCGCTGGGGTGGGGCCACCGCCGGCATCTACTGCATCCTTTACGGCTTTGCCGGTGCCCTGATCGGCATGGCTGCCAGCGTTGCCCTCTCCGGTGTGGAGATCGCCGCCAAGGATGACGTCTACGCTGAAGTTGCCACCCGCCTGCTGCCCATCGGCATTGGTGGCTTGGTGCTCGCTGCAGCTGTCGCAGCCATGATGTCCACGGCTTCCGGCGCGCTGATCGCTGCCGCCACCGTTGCCCGCGCAGACGTCATGCCTTTTGTTGCCAGCTGGTTCGGCAAGAAGGTGGACACCTCCGATTCCGACAACCCTGAGCACGACGTCAAGGCCAACCGCTACTGGGTCCTCGGACTGGGAATCGTGGCCATCATCATCGCCATCTCCACCAAGGACGTAGTGGCCGCTCTGACCATCGCCTACGACATCCTTGTGGGCGGCCTGCTGGTAGCCATCATCGGTGGCCTGGTGTGGAAGCGCGGAACGGGCATCGCTGCAGCATGGTCCATGGCGGCCGGTTCAGTGGTAACCCTGGGCACCATGATCATCCTCGAGATCAACGCCGAAGTTCCCCTGGACGGCATCTACGCCAACGAGCCCATCTACTATGGCCTGATCGCCTCGGCACTGGTCTATGTGGTGGTTTCGCTCGCCAGCAAGCCCACCGATCCGGCAGTCATGAAGGCTTGGACCGACCGCGTTGCGGGCACACGCGTGGCAGAGGAAGAGGTCACCACGCCCGCCTCGTAGGCAGGTACAAAGAAACAAGCAAAGTTCGACGGCGGCGCCTCCCCTTTCCGGGGCGGCGTCGCCGTTGTTGCGTCCCGGAGGAGGCGTTGCGTGGCCCGCTCTGCACGATAAGGCGCGAACAAAGGGCGCAGAACGGGCCGCGCAACGAAGACACCCGAAACCCCGGCGAAAACGGCCACACCCACGGTCCCGGTGATTCCCGCCGTCGACCTCTTCACAGGCATGGTGACCATCACGACAAAGGACCGGACCGGGCGCTTCAGGCATCCCCAGCCGCAGTTGATCGCGCAGACGTTGGCCCAAGCCATCCGCCCAACGCGCTGGTGTGAGGCGTCAAGGACGGTGACGGTGACTGTTGCCGCCGTCGGGAAGCGGGCAGGCCTCCAACGTCACTTCACGCTGAGCTGCGACCACCCGGCCTAGAGTTCCTCGTCCTCCTCGCGGAATTCTTCGGTTTCGTCGATGGGGACCACGCGTTCGTCGTCCTCGGGGGCGTCTACTTCCTCAACCCAGGGCTGGTCCACTTCCTGGTCTTCGGCGTAGTCGTAGGCCGGGTCGGACTCGATGGTTGCCCGTTCCGGGTGGTTGGCGTGTGATTCGGTGGTGTTCATGGTGCAACCTCCGTCTCGTGGGCCGGTTGGCCGGTGTCCTTCCATCTGAGCACCGGCGCAAACAAGGGTCAAGGAATGGAAGGAAATTGCGGTGCACCGAACATTCCAGTTGAGGAATACCGGCCAAAAATCCGTGCGGATAAGCGGTAGTGTGGGGCGTGCAATGGGGCGCAACTACCCCACCCAGCACAGGAGACAAGTGCCCAGCACAGGAGACGTAGTGCAGATGCACCAGGAATCCCACAGTTCGTCGAGCCCCGCTCCGGACCCCACCCCCGACTCAGCAGCCCCCGCATCAGCAGCCGCGCTTCCGTCGAACGCGGACATCCGCCGGTGGCGCCAGTACCTGGCCGATGAGCGTGCCGAAGCCGCCGTGTACCGCGAACTTGCCCAGCGGCGTGACGGCGAGGAGCGCCAAATCCTGCTCGCCTTGGCCGAAGCTGAAGGCCGCCACGAAGCCCACTGGCTCAAGCTCCTTGGCGAGCACGCCGGAATGCCCAAGGCAGCGTCCGCCCGGAGCCAGTTCCTGGGATTCCTTGCCCGTAATTTCGGCTCGGTCTTTGTGCTGGCGTTGGCCCAACGCGCCGAGGGTCGTTCCCCCTACGGCACCGAGCCTGCAGCAACGCCTGCCATGGTTGCCGATGAACAAATCCACGAGGAAGTTGTCCGGGGCCTGGCCACGCGCGGACGCAACAGGCTCTCCGGAACCTTCCGCGCCGCAGTCTTTGGCGCCAATGACGGACTGGTCAGCAACCTCTCGTTGGTGATGGGCATGGCAGCAACCGGTGTACCCAGCCCTGTAGTCCTGATGAGTGGCGTGGCAGGCTTGTTGGCCGGTGCGCTGTCCATGGGCGCGGGCGAATATGTCTCGGTCCGTTCCCAGCGCGAACTCCTTAACGCCACGCTTCCCACGCAGGCAACACTGACTGCCGCGCCTTCGTTGGATATTGAGCACAACGAACTGGTCCTGGTGTACCTTGCCAGGGGCATGACCCGTGAAGCTGCGGAGCACCGCGCGGCCGAGCGCATGGGTTTGTTCAGCTGCGACTGCGATCCGAGCCTGTCCTTGCAACCGGAAAAACCGCCGGCGGACGAGCACGAGTCCGTAGGCTCCGCATGGGGCGCGGCATTGTCCAGCTTCTGCTTCTTCGCCTCAGGTGCAATAGTGCCTATCCTGCCCTTCATCTTCGGCATGACGGGCCTTGCAGCCCTGATGGTGGCCGGGGTCCTGGTGGGCATCGCGCTCCTGGCCACGGGCGCCGTCGTCGGCTTGCTGTCCGGAACCTCGCCGCTGAGCCGCGGGCTGCGTCAGCTGGCCATCGGCCTGGGAGCCGCAGCTGCAACCTATGGGCTGGGCCTGGTGTTCGGGGCAACTATCATCTAAGTTTGGACGGCTCGGCCCGCAGAACGTAATGTTGGTTCGTCCTCCGCGCTGCCCCGCGTGATCCAGGGCATCATGAACGGAGAACCGTGGACCCGGAGCGGGAAGCAACACGTGCGCCAAAACACCGACGCAGTTCAACAGCTGTGCGGGTTCTCCGCGGTGTCCTCATGGCCGGAATTGCCGCAATCGTCGCTGTTCTGGTGAGTGGATATCTGCAGGGTGATCCCCGCATCACCGCACTGTTCCCGGGTGTCAGCGTTCCGGGTGCCCCACAAAAGGGACCGGGTGTTGCAGAACCGGGGCGTGCCCCTGACGCGCCACCGCCGGGGCTTGAGGAGGCGGATGCCCCGCTGGCCTCCCCGTCGGCCCCCGGCACCACCAACGACTCGTACAAGTTCCTGGCCACCAACGACGACGGCACGCCCGTAGGTTATTCGCCGTGCCGCCCGCTTCATTACGTTGTGAACAACGCCACCGCGCCTGTTGGCTCCGATGCCCTGCTGGCCACTGCCCTGGCCAATATTTCTGCGGCGTCGGGCATTCAGTTCATTGACGACGGCACCACGGATGAGTTGCCCGTGGACCGGCGCGAGCCCTACCAGCCGTCCAAATACGGTGACCGGTGGGCTCCCTTGCTGATCTCGTGGACCACCCCGGCGGAGGCCCCGGCGCTGGCGGATAACGTCATCGGGACCGGAGGCAGCACCATGTACTCCCTCAATAAGGGCCCCAAAAGTTACATCACGGGGAGCTTGGAGCTGGATACCCCGCAGGTCACGGAACTGCTTGCCAGCCCCGGCGGGGCCGACTACGTCCTGGCAGTCATGCAGCACGAACTGGGCCACGTGATGGGCCTGGATCACGTGGATGATCCCATCCAACTCATGTATCCGGAGATCGGGGCTCCCGACGGACTCGCGGCGGGAGACCTGAACGGCCTGCATCTTCTTGCCTCGGCGCCTTGCCGCAAGGACATCTGAGCGGCTTCGCGCTTCAAGCATTCGCGGCGTTGACTCCCGCCATGGACTCCCGGCGGAGTGGGACTTATGCTGGCCACTACGGTCGACGGCGGCGCCCCACCTCCCGTCGCGGCCTCCACGTCAGGGGGTTCCATGGAACCTTACGGGTCGCCCCAGTGGCCGGACCCCGATCCCCCTCGCCCGAAATACCTCCCGCATTCCCAGCGCCCGCCGGACCCTCCGCAGATCAGGCCGCCCATCAAGCACAGCAGCATCGCGGCCATCATGTTCCTCATCAGCGTCCTGGCGCTGGTGTGCGCGGGAGCCTACTTCAGCGGCGAACTCCGTCAGTTCCTGTATGGCCCGTCCGCAACGCAAAGCCAGGCTCCCCGGCCCGGATTGGTTCCTTTTGGCCAACGCCAGGACCCCGTCCCGGGACTCGAAGAAGCGGACGCGCCGCTGGGGACACCAGCCCCGCTCAACCGCACCAGTTCCTCATATAAGTTCCTGGCCGTCAAAGAAGACGGAACCCCGCTGGCCTATTCGCCGTGCAGGCCTATCCACTACGTGGTTAATTCGGACCTCGCGCCGGCCTCGTGGCAGCCTTTGGTGGTGGAGGCAGTGGAGCAGGCCAGTTCAGCTACGGGACTGAGGTTCGTCTATGACGGCCCCAGTTCCGAAGTTCCCTCCCCCACCAGGTCCGGATACCAGCCGGAAAGGTACGGCGACCGCTGGGCACCGGTACTCATTGCGTGGACCACCCCGGAGCAGGTGCCACGCCTGACCGGGCAGACTGTGGGGCTTGGCGGAAGTTCTTCCATTGGCCTCAGCGATGGCTACAAGGCGTATGTCACCGGGACGGTGTCCTTGGATGCTCCCCAGTTCGCTGAGATCGTGAACGCTCCCAACGGAGAGGAGATCGGCGTCGCTGTGATCATGCACGAGCTCGGTCATCTCCTGGGCCTGGACCACGTGGACGATCCCCGGCAGCTCATGTTCGATCAAGCTTCCTGGGTGCGCGGGTACGCTGCCGGCGACCTCACCGGCTTGGCCCAGCTGGGCAGGGGACCTTGCAGCAAGGATTTCTGAGGTCCTACGGGGCAAGCACCGCCAAGGCCTCCTCCACCGTGTCCACCAGGAAGATCTTCTCCGCCATCGGTTTCCCGGCCGCGAGGCTCTGCACCATGGGCCAGGCGGGAAATGTCCGTTCCCAGTGTTCGCGTCCCACCAGCACCATGGACGTGATGGTCTCAGGGGCTCCGTAGTAGTTCTCGCACGCGTCCTGGAAGATCTCCTGTACCGTTCCGGCCGCGCCCGGCAGGAACACAATGCCGCCGTCGCAGAGCTCCAACAGGATGGCTTCACGGATAGCGTTGGCGAAGTACTTGGCGATGTGGGTGGCGAAAAGATTGGGCGGCTCGTGGCCGTAAAACCATGTGGGAATACCGAGCGTTGGGGTACCGTCCGGATAGCGTTCGACGACGGCGGCTGCTTGCCGCGCCCAAGCCGTCACCGAGGGCCTGAATCCCGGCACCGCAGCGAGGGCCTCAAGCGCAGCGGTGGAGTCGGCGTCGGGGACTCCGCTCAGGTAGGCGCCAAGGTTGGCCGCTTCCATGGCGCCGGGGCCACCGCCCGTGGCTACTGTAAAGCCGGCTTGGGCCAGCAACCGTCCCAGGTGCGCGGCGTCGGCGAATTCCTTGGTCCCCCGCTGCGCCGCGTGACCGCCCATGACGCCCACCACCCTGGTGCCGGAGAGCGCGCCGTGCTCCAGCAACTCGTCCAAGGCATCGCCGATTGCGTGATCGTGCAGGGCTGCGGCGAGGGTGGCGTCCAGGCTGCCTCGTCGCCCGGGCAGGATGCTCCATTGGTAAACGCGGGCGTCCAGGGTGGACTCGTATTCCGTGGAGGAAATGTCCGAGTACAGTTCCCCGGCTGTGTAGACCCCGCTTCGGTAGGGGTTGAACGGCACATTGTGAAGCTTGGGAAAGATGAGCGCTCCCCGCCGTCGGAGGCTTTCCTCCACCCCGTCATCAAAGGTGCAGCCCAGGAAGATCGCACCTTCAGGGTCCAAAGCTTTGAGGTCCCGTGCGTGGCCTCGCAGGTCCAGCGACTGAGCGTGCCAGCCGTGCATGGACCCGGCTCCCGCACTGACCAGGTGGCTGAAGTGGGCCACACTTTCGACGTCCAGTGTGCGGGGACTCGGGTTCAAGGATCCGGAGCGATTCATGGTTTCAGCGTAGTGCTGGCAAGGAAGTTTGCCGGAACCCTACCCACGGCCCATCAGCGGGAGTACAGTAGCGCTCACTGCATCGTTTTCACGCGGGGGACCCGTGAGGGGCGGTGAATAATTCAATCTGACATGGCGTCCTGGGGGCGTCGTAAGTTTGCCGGCTGGGGGGCCCAACATCTGCTCAAGGAGCATGGTTGTGGACCGTCCAAAATACGTTCGTCGTCATACTCAACTACTACTGAATGACACCCGTTCATGTGCCCGGCGAATCCTGGGATTCCTGCTGGGCCTTTCTGTTGCCCTTTCCTCCCTGGTGTTCGGACTGGCTATGCCCGCCTCGGCGGCAGTACCGCCCTGTCCGGGTACAGGCGGTGCCCAAATGATCGTTGCGCACACCGACGATGACCTGATCTTCATCAGCCCGGACTTCATGCGGGACATTCAAGCAAAACGCTGCGTCCAGACCGTCTATATCACAGCGGGGGAAGCCGGTGAAGGACAGTCCTATTGGGGTGGCCTGGAGGACGGCATCCGGTCGAGTTATGCCCTGATGGCCGGGGTAGCCAACGCCTGGACGGCTTCTGACGCCGGCGTTCCTGAGCGGCCACTAACCGTTCACACGCTCAATGCCGCCCCGAATATCTCAGTGGTTTTCCTGCGGCTTCCGGATGGCTTCCCCAACGGCAATGGCAGCAGCCGTTACAACGGCCAGAGCATCCTCAAACTGTGGGACGGCCGCATCTCCACCATCCGCCCCGTTGATGGATCTGCCACGTACACAAAAGCCCAACTGCAGAGTGTGCTGAACCGGCTCGTGGCCAACTACAAGCCCACCACGTTCCGGACCCAGGACTGGACCGGCAACTTCACCACCCCGTATGACCATAGCGACCATTGGGCGGCAGCCAAGTTCGGGCAGCTGGCCACCCGCGCCTACACGGGACCACATACTTCCTCCGCCTACGACGCGTACGTGATTGACGAGTACGCACAGAACGTCACAGGGGCCGAACTGACCAGCAAGGTCAACACTTTCAGGCGTTTCGCTGAGTTTGATGAGTACCTCTGCGGAGCCGTTTGCCCGGACACCCCTTACAGCGACTGGCTCAAGCGGCAGTACATCACGTCGATCGAGTGGACCGGGAACGCAGCAAAATCGGCGGGAACCACGGTGTCAGCGTCCTCTCAAAGGGCCTCCGCACAAAGTCCGGAGAAGGCGCGGGATGGATATGCCTGGGGCACTCCCATGGATGCCAACCGCGAGTGGGTCACCAACGGGGGCAAGGCCGGTAGCTGGATCCAGTACAACTTCTCCCCTGCCCGGACCATCAACGCAGTGACACTCTTTGACCGTCCCTTGCCCAGCGACCACGTCACCGGCGGCAATCTCACATTTTCTGACGGCACCACCGTCCCGGTTGCTGCCCTGCCCAACAACGGCTCAGGATTGACTACCAACTTTCCTGCCAGGACCGTCAGCTCCGTACGTTTTAACATCAGTTCTGTCAGCGGTACCACCACCAACGTGGGCCTGGCCGAATTCGAAGCGCATATCACCGCCGATGTTGTTGCCCCCGTGGTCACAGCCACACCGGCAGGCGGCACGTACGACGTCGGACAGAAGGTCACGCTTGCCGTGAACGAGCCGGCCACCATCTACTACACCGTGGACGGGTCCACACCCACCACGGCCAGCAGCAGATACGCCACCCCCCTCACGGTGAACGGGCCGCTGACCCTGCAGTACTTCGCTGTAGACACCGCGAACAACCCATCCGCAGTGGTCACCCAGGTCTATTCCACAGGCCCTGACGTCACCAAGCCCGTGGTCACAGCCAACCCTGCCGGCGGCGCGTACGCTCCCGGCACCACCATCACCCTCACGGTCAATGAAGCGAATTCGGTCATCAAATACACCAAAGATGGTACCGACCCCTTGGCCGCCGGCGTGGTGTACTCGGCACCGATCACCTTCGACGGCCCGGGCCCGATGACACTGAAGTACTCCGCCACGGATCCTGCCGGAAACGTCTCCGACGTCGTCACCCAGACGTACACGGTGCCGCCGGACACCACAGCCCCCGTGGTCACAGCCAACCCCACCAGCCGGGCACTGGCCAGCGGGGCAACCATCACCCTGACCGCAAATGAGCCGGGGGCTGCCATCTACTACACCACCGATGGCAGCACACCCACTGCGGTGGAATCGGCAACGAACATCAAATACTCGGCCCCGATTCTCATGGGCACCTCAACCCTGAACCTGAAGTACATCGGGGTGGACACTGCCGGTAACGCCTCAGCCGTGGGCAACCAGACGTACACCGTGCCCGCAGCCGGACCGCCGTCGGCCCATGACTTCAACGGTGACGGCAAAGCCGATGTCCTAGCCTCCGATACCGCTGGAAATCTGTACTTGTACGCCGGTGACGGTGCGGGCGGGCTATCGGAACGCCAGGTGGCCCTGGCGGCACCGGCGTGGTCCACCGTCAACGAAACCATCACCCCCGGCGACTTCAACAGGGACGGCAAGAATGACCTCCTGGCCCGCGCCGGAGACGTCGTGTGGTTCTACCCGGGCAACGGTGCCGGCAGTTTCGGAGCCCGGGTACAGGTCAGCACCGGCTGGAGCACCATGAGCCAGCTGTTCTCTCCCGGCGACTTCAGCGGCGACGGTATTCCGGACTTCATTGGCCGGCTGAGCTCCGGGGAGCTGCGGCTCTACGAAGGCAACGGAACCGGCGGCCAGCGGACTCCCACCACCATTGGATCCGGGTGGAATGTGATGAATGCAATTCTGAGCACGGGGGACTTTAATGGAGATGGAAAGGCAGATGTGCTGGCGCGCCGTTCGGACACGGGTGCACTCTGGCTCTACCCCGGAAACGGAACCCGCGGATGGCTCCAGTGGAAGCAAATCTCAACGGGTTGGGACAACCGAACATCGATAGCCGGGCCCCGCGACCTCAACGGCGATGGCAGCAATGACGTCGTAGGCCGCATCGGCGACACCCTGTGGCTGTACCCGGGCACAGGCAGTGGAGCGTTCAGCACTGTGCCGCCCATCAGCCTCGGCACCGGTTGGCAGGCCATGAAGATCATCGCCTAGCCAGCCCCCACGGACCTGGCGCGGGTCGGAGTTTTCCCCCAGACTCTTCGGCTCGCGTCAGCTACTTAAAAGAACGACGACGGCCCGGCACCTTTCCGTAGGGAAGGCGCCGGGCCGTCGTCGTGAGTTAGCTGTAGAACCTAGAGCGTTGCGTAAACTTCGCGCAGCAGCGTGGCGGTTTCGGACGGCGTCTTGCCGACCTTCACGCCTGCAGCTTCGAGAGCTTCCTTCTTGGCCTGTGCCGTTCCTGCAGAGCCGGAGACGATGGCGCCTGCGTGGCCCATGGTCTTGCCCTCCGGAGCGGTGAAGCCTGCAACGTAGCCAACAACCGGCTTGGTGACGTTGGCCTTGATGAAGTCGGCTGCGCGCTCTTCAGCGTCGCCACCGATTTCGCCGATCATGACGATTGCCTTGGTCTCCGGATCAGCCTCGAACGCAGCCAGGGCGTCGATGTGCGTGGTGCCGATGATGGGGTCGCCACCGATGCCGATCGCGGTGGAGAAGCCGAGGTCGCGGAGTTCGTACATCATCTGGTAGGTCAAGGTACCGGACTTGGACACCAGGCCGATGGGGCCCTTGCCCGTGATGTTCGCCGGGGTGATACCAACCAGTGCTTCGCCGGGGGTGATGATGCCGGGGCAGTTCGGTCCGATGATGCGGGTGATCTGCTTGCCGTCAGCGTCAACCTTGGACTGGGCGAGAGCCCAGAATTCGGCGGAGTCCTGAACAGGAACGCCTTCGGTGATGACAACTACCAGGCCGATGCCGGCTTCGATGGCTTCAACTACGGCGTCCTTGGTGAATGCCGGGGGTACGAAGACGATGGAGACGTCAGCGCCGGTTTCAGCGATGGCTTCCTTGACGGTGCCGAAGACGTTGATTTCCTTATCGCCGTGCAGGACCGTGGTGCCGGCCTTGCGGGCGTTGACGCCACCAACAATGTTGGTGCCGGCCTTGAGCATGAGGGCGGTGTGCTTGGTGCCCTCGCCGCCGGTGATGCCCTGAACGATGACTTTGGAGTCCTTGTTGAGGTAGATAGACATTGTCGCGTCCCTTTACTTAGCTGCGTTGGCGAGCTCGGCGGCCTTGTCGGCGCCCTCGTCCATGGTGGCGGCCAGGGTAACCAGCGGGTGGTTGGCCTCGGTCAGGATGCGGCGGCCTTCCTCAACGTTGTTGCCGTCGAGGCGAACTACCAGCGGCTTGTTCGCGGAGGAACCCAGCTCAGCCAGTGCGCCGACGATGCCCTTGGCAACGGCGTCACAGGCGGTGATGCCACCGAAGACGTTCACGAACACGCTCTTGACCTGGGAGTCGCCCAAGATGACGTCGAGGCCGTTGGCCATGACCTCGGCGGAAGCTCCACCGCCGATGTCCAGGAAGTTGGCGGGCTTGACGTTGCCGTGGTTCTCGCCAGCGTATGCAACGACGTCGAGGGTGGACATCACAAGACCGGCGCCGTTGCCGATGATGCCTACTTCGCCGTCCAGCTTGACGTAGTTGAGGTCCTGGGCCTTGGCCTTGGCCTCCAGCGGGTCAGCTGCATCCTTGTCTTCCAGGTGCGCGTGGTGCACGTGGCGGAAGTCAGCGTTCTCATCCAGGGAGACCTTGCCGTCGAGGGCAACGATCTCGCCGGCGCCGGTGCGGACCAGCGGGTTGACCTCAACCAGGGTTGCGTCTTCCTTCTTGAAGACGTCCCAGAGCTTCAGAATGACGTCGGCCACTTTGCCGCGCAGTTCTTCAGCGAAACCTGCAGCTGCGACGATCTCGTCAGCCTTGGCCTGGTCGATGCCCACTGCGGGGTCGATGGCGATCTTGGCCAGGGCCTCGGGACGCTCCACGGCAAGCTGTTCGATCTCCATGCCGCCCTCAACCGAGCACATGGCCAGGTAGTTACGGTTGGCGCGGTCCAGGAGGACCGAGAAGTAGAACTCTTCGGCAATGTCAGCACCTTGGGCGATCATCACCTTGTTGACGGTGTGGCCCTTGATGTCCATGCCCAGGATGTTGGTGGAGTGCTCAAGTGCCTCTTCGGCAGTCTTGGCAACCTTGACGCCGCCAGCCTTGCCGCGGCCACCAACCTTAACCTGTGCCTTGACGACAGTTACGCCGCCGATCTTCTCGGCAGCTGCCTTTGCTTCTTCAGGAGTGTGCGCCACGATGCCGGCGAGCACGGGTACACCGTGCGCTTCGAACATATCGCGCGCCTGATATTCAAACAGGTCCACGGTTTAGTGTCCTTCTACGTCGAAGTAGTTTTCTGTTCAGCCGGGAACCGCGATGACCGCGATAGCCAGCTGCGGAAAGTACGCGGTAACAACCAGGATTGAAGCCGGTCACATTGCGTAAGGTCCTCTCGGAACTTTAGCCCTTTGAGGAGTCCCGCCAGCTACACACTACCTGTTAAGTGAGTAACCTTACACTTCTATCGACTGTAGAAAACCCGCAGAATGACGCGGTTTTTGGGCCGCCCGCCCACTATCCAAGAGCAGTCACGACGCAAGTTTCAGGTTTCCCGAGACCTTTTTCCCGCCGTCGGAAATCAACTGGTAGCCCTCGCGATTGACGAAGAACGCCACGCCCCCGGAGATATTTCCGCAAGCAACGCCGCCGTTGTATGCCGAACACCGCAGACCGTTGCGCTCAATGTTCTGCCCCTCCCCCAGCTCCCGGAGCTTGGAGATGGGACCTTCCCGGCTGCCCTTCGGACCGAACTCCGACTCCATTTGTGTTACGCCGGAACGACATGAGCCGTACACCGCCTTCTCCGGAGTCAGGAGCACCGTCCCGCCCAGGTATCCGAGGCCGATTCCCGCACAATCGTCAGCGACGTCGTCGGGCTCCGGTGCGGCATACTTGGCCAGTTCACAGTGGACCACGGGAACAACGGCGAACTTGTTGTTGGCAGCATCCGAGTATGAGTTGGCCTCATACGGGAGATTGAGGTGCCCGCCCCGCGAGGACGTCATGGCGCAGACAATGTTCTTGTCAGCCGTGACAAAAGCAGTGACATCCTCGCCCGCGGACAAGGTGGTCTGCTCAGTGACGGGAACCTGCTGGAGCTGTTCAAGCGGCGGCAACGGGGCCGGCGGCACATAGTCAGGATCTTTGGTGGCGAAAGAGCATCCCGCCGCCAGCACCATGATCAAGGCGGCCAGGATCGGCCCAACAGTCCGTCGCATGCCCCTCATTATGCCGTGCGATTTCACGCATCCAACTTGGTCAGGGGCGCATACCGCAAGAGAAGTCGCTTTTCGCCGACGTCGAACTTCACCTTCGCCACCGTCTTGTCCCCCGAACCCTCGATGCCCAAGACCACTCCGTTGCCGAAGCTTGTGTGGTTGACCTTGTCCCCCGCCACCACGGAAATAACTTCCTTTTGCGGCTGGACCCTGTTGCGTACGACGGCGGCCGGGACGTCGGCGTCGAACCCTGCGGTTGGGCTGGCGGCAGCACCGCGGGATGTGCCCGCACCCCAGAACGAACCACCGTAGCGGTTGGACCCGATGGGGGCGCTCCCCCAGCCACCTGCGGCCTGGCGACTCATTCCTTCGCGCTTCCACTCCACAAGTTCGGAGGGAATCTCTTCCAGGAACTGGCTGGCGGGGTTGTACTGGCTCTGGCCCCACATGCTGCGAACCTCAGAGCGCGTGACATAAAGGCGCTTGCGGGCACGGGTCAGGCCCACGTAGGCCAGGCGGCGTTCTTCCGCGAGTTCTTTGGGGTCCGTTGCCGAGCGTTGGTGCGGGAAGATTCCGTGCTCCATGCCGGTGAGGAAGACCACCGGGAACTCCAGGCCCTTGGCTGTGTGCAGGGTCATGAGCGTGACAACGCCCATCCTCTTGGCCTCAGCCACCGCGGCATCAATGTCCGCACCAGGGGCATCGGGGATCTGGTCGGCGTCTGCCACCAAGGAGACCTGCTCCAGGAACTCGCCGAGGGACCCGTCCGGATTATCGCGCTCGTACTCCCGGACCACGGCCACCAGTTCGGCAAGGTTCTCCACGCGGGATTCGTCCTGGGGGTCGTTGCTGGCGCGCAGGCCCGCCAGGTAACCGGTCTGTTCAAGGACGGCTTCGAGGGCAGCAGCGGCGCCGGAGCCGGACGCCACCTCGGCGAGGTCATCCAGCAGCTTCACGAAGCCCAGGACGGCGTTGACCGAGCGGGTTGCCATTCCGGGAGCTTGGTCGGCGCGACGTGCAGCGGCCATGAATGACGTGCGTTCCCGCTCCGCCAAAGCGGCAACTGCACCCTCGGCGCGATCACCGATCCCGCGCTTGGGTTCGTTCAATACGCGGCGGAGGTTGACGTCGTCGTCCGGGTTCACCAGGACGCGCAAGTACGCCAGGGCATCCTTGATTTCCTTGCGCTCATAGAAGCGCGTACCGCCCACCACTTTGTAGGGCAAGCCCACCCGGACCAGCACATCCTCAATGGAGCGTGACTGCGCGTTGGTGCGGTAGAAGATGGCGACGTCGCCGGGACGCAAGCCGTCCTCGTCCTGCAGACGGTCGATTTCCTTGGCAATGAACTGGGCTTCGTCGTGCTCGTTCTCCCCCACGTAGCCAACGATTTTCTCGCCGTCTCCCTCCGCTGTCCACAAACGCTTTTCCTGGCGGTTCGGGTTACGGGAAATCACCGAATTGGCGGCGCTGAGGATGTTCTGTGTGGAGCGGTAATTCTGCTCAAGTTTGATGGTGCGGGCGTTCGGATAGTCGGCCTCGAACTCCACGATGTTGCGGATGTCCGCGCCGCGGAAGGCATAAATGGACTGATCGGAATCGCCCACCACAGTCAGTTCGCTGGGCGCAACGTCCGTATCCGTTCCCAAACCCACGATTTCCCTGACCAGTGCGTACTGGGCGTGGTTGGTGTCCTGGTACTCGTCAACCAACACGTGCCGGAAACGGCGCCGGTAGGATTCCGCGAGCGCCGGGAAGGCCCTGAACATGTACACGGTTTCGGCGATGAGGTCATCGAAGTCCATGGCGTTGGCTTGCCGGAGACGCTGCGTGTAGCCCTTGAAGACCTCTGCAACGGCGCTTTCAAAGGGGTCGTTATGGTTTGCCGAGGACACGTAGGAGTCGGCATCGATGAGCTCGTTCTTGAGCGCGGAAATCTTGTGTTGGATGGCCTTTGGAGCAAACTTCTTGGGATCGAGGTCCAGGTTCTTGGCCACCAGGGTGATCAGGCGCAATGAATCAGCGGAGTCGTAAATGGAGAAGTTGGAATTCAGGCCCACGTTGGCCGCTTCCCGGCGCAGGATACGTACGCAGGACGAGTGGAAGGTGGAGATCCACATGCCCTTGGCCCGGGGTCCCACCAGGGCTTCGATGCGTTCCCGCATTTCGGCCGCCGCTTTGTTAGTGAAGGTGATGGCCAGGATTTCGCCGTGATGGGCACGCTTGGTGGCAATGAGGTAGGCGATCCTGTTGCTGAGCACACGGGTCTTGCCGGAGCCCGCGCCTGCAACGATCAGCAGGGGGCTTCCGGCGTGTTTCACAGCTTCTTCCTGCTGTGGATTCAGTCCCTGGAGCAGGGCATCGGCAGTGGGTAAGCCGTGGGTTCCGTGGTGGTCCCACCCTCCCGGTGCACCCTGGCCCGGAAGGTCTTTTGACTCGCCGGCGCCTTCCTGAAGGCGGGGCCCGGAGGAGCCACCGCCGGAGGGGGAAAGCTCCGGGGCAGCCTTGAGTGCGGCTTTGGTGCCTGCTTTGAAGGGTCCGTCTGCGTAGGGGTCAAACAACATATCCATGGTGCCTACCAGTCTAGGCGGTGCCTCTGACACTCTACGTCGCGCCAGATCCGGTGTGCTGGTGCCCTCCGAAACGCCCTACGCAAATTGGGGAACAGAGGTGAGGGCAGCGCTCAACTCACGGACCGCCGTCGGGCCTCCTGCCACGAACCAATTCAGTCCGTTGACCTGCACGACGGCGGTGTCCCCGCCGGCCGCGCGGACGATCGCTTTGCCGGGAAGCCAGTCCCATTCCGGGCAACTGTGCTGGAACCAGCAACCGAGCTCCCCGTCAGCAACCCTGCCGAGGTCGCAGGAACCTGAGCCGAACATGCGCAGTGATGCCGCGGAAACTGCAGCCGCGTGCCACGGCATTGCTGCGCGGGGGTCCGCCAGCCAGGTGGGATGGATGTAGGTGGCGGCGGAGATTTGGCTCACGGGGAGGTCACCGAAACCGGAAATCGGCTCGTCGTTCAGGGTGGACGGGCGATCTTGGCCGCCAAGCCAGAGCTTGTCCAGTTCGGGCTGATAGATGGCCCCCAGCAGCACCTCGGGATCGGCAACCGGGTGACCGCCGTGGTCTGCATCGCCGCGCTTAAGGGCGATGGCCGAGCACCAGTACGTGGAGCCGTGCAGGAAATTGTAGGTGCCGTCCACGGGGTCGATCACCCAGGTCCGGCCGCTCGTGCCGGCAACAGAGGCCCCCTCCTCGCCCAGAATGCCATCCTGGGGACGGCAGCGCCGCAACTGTTCCAGGACGTAAGCCTCAGCTGCGTGATCGGCCGCAGTAACGACGTCGGACACTGAGGTCTTGCGTTCACCCTGTAGCCCGCCCATCCGCATGAGCAGCGCCAGCTGGCCTGCTTCGCGAACCAGGGCGCTGGCCAGTTGGTAGTCATCCAGTGATGGATCGAGTTCAGTTGCTGTGTGCCTGCCAGTGGTCATGGATCCAGCTTATGTGGCGGGATAATGAATGACATGGCCAAGACACCCGCCCAGCGCATCAAGAAGCACGGAGCAAAGGCAGTGGTCCCCGACCACTCGCTGCCTCCCGTGATCAACACCACCACGCAGCGCACCCCGCAAAAGGCGCAGAGCAACTCCAAGCTCATTGTGATCGCGGGCGTGGTGGCCAGCCTGTTCCTGTTCTGGTACCTGCACCTGCTCACCTTGAACCAGATGACGCAGCTCTCCGGCGGCCTGGCCATGCCTGATTCGCTGATCGGTGGATTCTCGCAGGACTACATCGTCCAGCTCCGGGAGGCCATGGACGAGTCAGCCCGAGGCCAGCTCAACTACGTCCACAAGACTGCCGGCACACTGTTTCCGCTGATCTTCGGTTTCAGCTGGCTCCTGTTGATTGGCACCAATGTGGCGCGAAAGTCATGGCGTTGGGCCTTGTGGGCCGCTCCCCTGCTGTTCGCGGTGGCTCACCTGTGGTCCAACGTGGCCATCGACTCGGTGCTCGCTGCCGAAGCGCCCGACGCCGGTTCGGTGGCGTTGGCGTCAGCAGTCACGGTTGCGTCTTGGGTACTGTTCCTTCTCAGCCTGGTGTGCGGCGTGGTAGCCGTGTTCCTTGGACGAAAGAGTGCGAAGCCCGCCTGACCACTCGTCCGCGGCGGCGCACCCGTTTCCGCCCAGCGCACCCGGCCCCGGCCAACAAGACTCAGCGCGCACCCGCCCCTGCCCGCGCCAGTTTCCGTTCCGTGTGCGTACGCTGGGCAATTACCAGGCCCGCAGCTGCCAGGCCAATGGTCACCGGGTAGCCCATGAACCTCTCCAGCAATCCCGGCTGCGGCACGTCCATTCCCGTGATTGCGCCGATCACGAGTGCCCCAATGCACGTCAGCCCGCACGCAGCGAGGAACCAACTGATCGGGGTTTGCCGGAACCACAGGACTCCCAACAGCAGGAGGGCAAAGCCGCCGGCGATGAAGTACATCAAAGCGCCGGCGAAATGCCAGGGAGAGCCCAAGTCCTCCGGAACCAGACCCACAATTACCGTTCCTACCCCCGCAACAGCGGTGAGAATCCGGATAGCAACGGCCAAGATCCAGGGCACGGTCAGGACGCGTGCAGGAAGGGAACCCTCCGAAACAGCCCGGAATCGCCGGGCTTGCACGCCGGGCCGCGCAGCTACGCTCAAGAGCCCGGCTGTCAGGAACAGCGAGCCAAGGACCAACGCCAAGCCCTGAACCACGAACGAGGCATTCATCAGCAGATGCAGCGGCGAGCACACGGCCCTGTCCTCATAAATGCCGCAAGAGACTGCCCCGAGGTCGCTGATGAATCCCGTGGCCCTGCTGTACGGCTCCGGGCCTGCCCAGGCATCGATCACAGCGGCTTCAGCCACGAAGTACTGGACCACACTCAGTTGCGCCCACCCTCCGATGTTCGCCCTGATGCTGCGGGTATTCGGACGGAAGGATCCAGCTGTTGCCGGTGCAGTGACGTGCCCTTTCATGAACGTCAGCCTAGCGGTGTTCGGGCAGCGCCCCGGCAGCTTGTATGCTTGTAGTCGTGTCCGGGCCCTTGAGCTCCAGCAGTGGGATTCAGAGTCATGGACGCACAGGCCCTCGTAGCTCAGTGGATAGAGCACGGCTCTCCTAAAGCCGGTGTCGTTGGTTCGATTCCAATCGAGGGCACTTGAACCACCAGCAGCCCACCCAGGACTTGCAGGCCTACCTGGCCGGCAGCTGGCGCGTGGAGCGGACCCTCCTGGACCGGACGTCCGGCACCAACGGAACCTTTTCCGGCGTCGTGCGCTACGTGAAGAACCCCGACGGCGGCCTGGACTACCGCGAAGACGGAACCATGCACTGGCCTACTCATTCAGGCCCGGCATTCCGTGAGTATCTCCTGAAACCCGGAGCCAGCCCGGATTCGATGGACGTGTTCTTCCCCGACGGCCGCCCGTTCCATGTGATGAGCTTCGCCGAAGAAGGCAACCAGGATAAGCACTGGTGCGACCCCGACGATTACCGTGTTAAGTACGTCCGTGAGGGCCCGGACTCGTTCAGTTTCACGTGGGATGTCCGCGGGCCAGCCAAGGATCTGTTGCTTGAATCGCACTTGGTCCGGATCGACGCCGGGAGGCAACCATGAGTGGAACCGGCACGGACCTGATCGTTGTGAGCGCGGTGTGCGTTTACAACCAGGAAGGCCATTTGTTGACCGTCCGCAAGCGTGGCACGGACAAGTTCATGCATCCCGGAGGCAAACCCGAGCCAGGGGAAACCGCTGCTGAGGCTGCCTCCCGGGAGCTCTTGGAGGAAGTCGGCATCGAGGTTCCGCCGGGCGTCCTCGAGCCGCTCGGGGTGTGGTTGGCTGAGGCAGCCAACGAGGCCGCGACCAATATCGAGGCAACGGTCTTCACGGCCCCCGGAACGTGGGACGCGCATCCTTCAGCGGAAATCGCGGAGATCCGCTGGCTGGACCTGGACGCGCCGCTGCCCACCGACCTGGCACCGCTGCTGACGGACCACGTCATCCCGCTGCTGACCCCGCCCACGTAGGGGCAGCGTTTACAGCCAAGCGCTACAGCTCCGGGACCGCTTCCTGCGCCACAGCGGTGGCCTCAGCGAACTGGGTTTGGTAGAGCTCCGCGTAGCGTCCATCCGCAGCAAGCAGCTCAGCGTGCGTGCCACGCTCCACGATCCTGCCGTCCTCAACCACCAGGATGGCGTCTGCGGCACGGATGGTGGACAAGCGGTGCGCAATCACGACGGCGGTGCGCCCCTCGAGTGCCTCGCCCAAGGCCGCTTGGACGGCGGCTTCATTGGTGGAGTCCAAGGCTGCCGTGGCTTCGTCGAGGATCACAACACGGGGCTGCTTGATGAGCAACCGTGCAATGGTGAGCCGTTGGCGTTCACCACCGGAGAGACGGTAGCCGCGCTCCCCCACCACTGTTTCCAAGCCATCGGGCAGAGACCGGATCATGGGCTCCAGGCGTGCCCGCCGGAGCACATCCCACATGTCGTCCTCGGTGGCATCCGGCCGGGCGAGGCGCAGGTTGGAGGCGATGGTTTCGTGGAAGAGGTGGCCGTCCTGGGTGACCATGCCAATGGTGTCGCGCAGGGAGTCGAAACTGAGGTCGCGAATGTCCACGCCTGTTCCAGGTGCCTGCCCCCCGAGGCGCACGGCGCCGGAGTCGACGTCATACAGGCGCGAGAGCAGCTGCGCCACCGTGGACTTGCCGGCACCTGAGGAACCCACCAAGGCAACAGTCTGCCCAGGTTCAACCCTGAAACTGACTCCGTGCAAGACTTCCTCCCCGCCCCGGGTATCCAAGGTGGCCACGTCCTCAAGGGAAGCCAGCGACACCTTTTCGGCCGAGGGGTAGGAGAAACGGACGTCATCGAATTCCACGGCAACGGGGCCTGCGGGCACGGAAACAGCGTCCGGTTTCTGGGTGATCAGCGGCTTTAGGTCCAGAATTTCGAACACCCGCTCGAAGCTGACCAAAGCACTCATGATTTCCACGCGGGCGTTGGAGAGCGCCGTCAGCGGAGCGTAGAGCCTTGTCAGAAGAAGTGCGAGCACCACAACATCGCCGGGTGCGAGCTGCCCACCGATTGCCAGCCAACCGCCCAAACCGTAGACCAAGGCGAGCGCCAGGGCAGAGACCAGCGTCAGGGCCGTCACGAAGGTGAACTGCAGCATGGCAGTCCGGACGCCAATATCCCGGACCCTGCCGGCACGCTCGGCGAACTCCCGGGATTCTTCATCCGGGCGGCCGAACAACTTCACCAACGTGGCTCCCGGGGCGGAGAACCGCTCCGTCATCTGGGTTCCCATGGCGGCGTTGTGCGCGGCAGCTTCGCGGCGGAGGTCCGCCAGTTTGGAGCCCATCCGCCTTGCTGGGATCAGGAAGATCGGCAGCAGCACCATGGCCAGCACAGTCACAAGCCAGGACGTGTTCAGCATGACCACCAGCGTGAGGACCAGGGCCACCACATTGCTGACCACACCTGACAAGGTGCCGGCGAAGGCGGACTGCGCCCCGATGACGTCGTTGTTCAAGCGGCTGACCAAGGCACCGGTCCGTGTTCGGGTGAAAAACGCGATGGGCATGCGCTGCACGTGATCGAACACGCGCGTGCGAAGGTCAACAATGACGCCCTCGCCGATGATCGAGGACAACCACCGGGTCACCAAGCCCACACCCGCCTCGCCCACGGCGACGATGGCAATCAGGACCGCCAACCAGATCACCGTGCCCACGCCGGCGTTGGCAATGATGGCATCCACCACCTGGCCAGCCAGCACGGGAGTAGCCACAGCCAGGAAAGCACCCGCGATCGAAGCGATCACAAAGGCGATGAGTTTGCCCTTATGCGGCGCAGCGAAAGCCATGACCCGTTTCAGGGTTTCCTTGGAGAACGGCTTGGAACCGCTCTTGGCAGTGGTGATGTTGTACAGCGAGCTCCAGGCCACGCGGTCCATGCTCATGGGTTACTTCTCCTGGCTTGGGGTGTGATGAAGCTCTTGCACTTGGCCGTTTTCCAGGTGCCAGCGCGAATCGAGCCGAACGTTTTCCAATAAACGGCGATCATGGGTGACCAACAGGAGTGCGCCTTCGTAGCTTTCCAGGGCCTCCTCCAATTGCTCAATGGCCGGAAGATCCAAATGGTTGGTGGGCTCGTCCAGCACCAGCAGGTTCACGCCGCGGGCCTGCAGCAACGCAAGCGCAGCACGGGTCCGCTCCCCGGGGGACAACGAGTCCACCGTCCGGGACGTGTGGTCGGCTTTGAGGCCGAATTTGGCCAACAGGGTGCGGACATCTGCACTGTTCCAGTCCACCAGCACAGCTTCAACGGCGTCGCCAAGGTGCCGCCCGCCGTCGAGCAGTCCGCGCGCCTGGTCGATTTCGCCAATGGCCACGGAGGCACCCATGGAGGCCTCGCCGTCGTCCGGTTCCTGGGTCCCCAGCAGCAGGCGCAACAGCGTTGACTTGCCGGCACCGTTCGGTCCGGTGATGCCGATCCGCTCGCCGCCGTTGAGTTGCAGGTTCACCGGACCCAGGGTGAAGTCGCCTTGGCGCGCGATGACGTTGCGCAAAGTGGCGACGACGGCACTTGAGCGGGGTGCCTGGCCGATGCTGAACTGCAGCTGCCACTCTTTGCGAGGTTCTTCCACCTCGGTGAGCCGGGCGATGCGGGACTCCATCTGGCGGACTTTCTGTGCCTGTTTCTCGGACGATTCACTGCTCGCTGCGCGCCGGATCTTGTCATTGTCCGGGTTCTTCTTCATCGCGTTCCGGACGCCTTGGGAGCTCCACTCGCGCTGGGTGCGTGCCCGGGAGACGAGGTCGGCCTTGGTGTTGGCGAACTCTTCGTACCGTTCCCGGGCGTGGCGCTTGGCCACGGCGCGTTCTTCGAGGAACGCTTCATAACCGCCGTCGTAGACGGCTACGGAGTTCTGGGCGAGGTCCAGCTCCACCACGGTGGTGACGCAGCGGGCCAGGAATTCGCGGTCGTGCGACACCAGGATGACACCACCCCGCAGGCCTTGGACGAAGGCCTCCAGTCGGGCGAGTCCGTCAAGGTCGAGGTCGTTGGTGGGTTCGTCCAAAAGGACGACGTCGAAGCGGCTAAGCAGCAGAGCGGCCAAAGCCACGCGTGCAGCCTGCCCGCCGGAAAGCCCCGTCATCAGGGCATCGGCGCCGAGGTCCAGGCCGAGGTCCGCCAGCACGGCCGGGATCCGGTCCTCCAGGTCGGCAGCACCAGAAGCCATCCACCGATCGAAGGCCAACGAGTACGCGTCGTCAGCTCCGGGAGCTCCCGAGCCAAGGGCTTCGGCGGTGGATTCCATCTCGGTTGTCGCCTGGGCACAGCCGGTTCGCCTGGCAATGTAGGCGGCGATTGTTTCGCCGCCGGTGCGCTCATGTTCCTGCGGCAACCAGCCCACAAAAGCATCCGAGGGCGCAAGGCTGACGGTCCCAGCCTGCGGCTGGTCCACTCCTGCCAGGATGCGAAGCAGCGTGGATTTACCAGCACCGTTAGCTCCCACCACGCCCACAACATCGCCCGGCGCAACGGTCAGGGAGAGGTCCGCGAAAAGCGTGCGGTGGCCATGACCACCGGCAAGATCCTTGGCCACCAAAGTTGCAGTCATTGTCTATCCTCCAGCAAGGGAACGCAGAAATTCAGGCCGCGATTCCCGCGGGCATGGAAAAACCCGCTGGTCCGGACTTGGGGGGTGTACGGACCAGCGGGTTCAATCATCAAGCATAATTCAATGTGGCGTCGGCGTAAAATCGTTTCGTACTCCCACTTAGGTCTCATCGTGTCTTTGCCTTCGCGGCCCATCCAGGAAAGTTCTCCATGCCCTTACAGTCCAAGGCGTTCCAGCGCTGGCTTCATGGTGTTGCACCCGATGCCAGCACCGCTGACGTCTGCAGGATCGCGGGCATCAAGCGGACAACGTTGGCCCAACAGCTGGTCCGCGGCAAAGTTGCCGAATCCACCTTGGTGAGTATCAGCCGCGGCTTCAACATCAATCCGGTACAGGCCCTGTCCACTTTTGACCTTTACGCCGATCTTCGGGGCGATCCCATTCCCCCCACGCCCTGCGAGCTCGTCAGCCAGGTGGCCACTATCGACCTGCTGCGAGCAGTAGTTGACCGCAGCGAACCCGGCTCCGCCCCCGCCCCGCGCCTTTCGGAAC
>NZ_SDXQ01000051.1:0-47047 GCF_006964045.1 Arthrobacter sp. TS-15
CCCCACCTCCGTGCGGAACTGGGTGGACGCGATCGACGACGGCGAGTTGCGGCACCGGGTCAGCGACACCACCGGGATTGCGCCGCAGAACTTCTCCGCCCACCTGACCGCCAACAGGCCCCCGCCCGCATTGGCGATCGCCACCTCACGCGCCGCCGGGGTGGGACCTGCGGGCGGGCTGGTGGCTGGTGGGCTGATTACGGAGGCCGAAGCCGGATGGCCGCCCAATTCCCGGCAGGAAGCGCTGGATAAGTTGTCACAGGGCAGACTGGTGACGTTGGCCGGCGAACGTCTTTTGGCGCTCGGCAAAACACTGCGCCGGCAGGAACAAGACCAGGAACGAACTGAACGAATTTGGGAGAACCTCGGATGACGGCTGTCCTGCCCTGGGTCACGCTGGTGGTGTGCCTGGCGATAACCCTGGCCCGGGTTCCCAGCGCGTTACGGGGTGAAAACCGCGAGGTTTTCTACATTTTTGCACTGATCTCTTTGAGCATCTTCATCAGCATCGAGGCCCCCTACCTGGTCATTGACGGGTGGTTGGGCGGGATGAACATCTGCAATCTTGTCCTCCGTTTCCTGCTGTACGGAACCTTCTACTTCATGGGCATCAAGATCGCCACGGCTTTCGGCTCACCCGCTGCCGTGAAAGCGATTCGAGGACCCCTCGGCATCACCGCCGCCATCCTTATAGGTGTTTTGACCATCTACTTCTTCCTCATCACGGATACAGAGGGATCATCGGCCGGTATGAGCGGCCTGCGCTGGGGGCCCTCATTGGAGGCTTACGCCTTCATGGGACGCCTCTACCCCGGCTTCGTTGCCGCCTGCCTGGTCCCCGCCATCTGGCGCACCGTAGTGAGCACGGCCCCAGTCCTGCTGCGGATCGCCTCGGCGGTGCTGCTGCTCGGCCTGTCGCTTCTCCTGCTGTCCCAGCTGTTCCCGCTGATACCGTTCTCCGAGGCGTGGTTGCGGGTTCTTATCAACTACTCAGCGGCCACTTTCACGGCCATTGGGCTTGCCGGTATTTGGGTCTCCAAGGCATTCGCCCGCCGGAAGACGCGACTTTCGGCGTAAGACTTTCACAAAACCATTAGATCGTGGCACAATCATGAATGTGTGAACGCGGCTTGCAGCCTGACACCGGAATCAGAGAACGGGTTTCCGGTGGATGTGGCGCCCACGTGATCACAATTGGGGGGATGAGTGGTGGCGGGCTGTTGGGGACCGCCCCCACTCAGCCTTTTTAACGCGCTTTTGCACGCCGCCGCCACCCCCGCCCCGGGCGGTGACTAAGATGGCTCCATGAACAGCCTTCGTACCCGCCGCTCTGTCCTCGCAGCAACCGTGGCCGCGGCCGCCCTTGCACTTTCCGCGTGCGGCGGAGGGTCCGCGCCCGCCCAGTCCGGTGGCGATACGTCCCTTTCCGACGTCAAATCCAAGGGCGAACTCGTGATCGCCACCGAAGGTACGTACCGTCCCTTCAGCTTCCACGCTGACGGCGCAGGCGAGCTCACAGGTTTTGATGTGGAGATCGCCCAGGCGGTGGCCGGGAAACTCGGGGTGAAGGCCACCTTCCAGGAGACCCAGTTTGACGGCATCTTTGCAGGTTTGGAGTCAAAGCGCTTTGACACCATCGCCAACCAGATCTCCATCAATGACGAACGCAAGGCCAAGTACGATTTCTCCACCCCGTACACCATCTCCACCGGTGTTGTGGTCACGAAGTCGGACAACAACAGCATCAACAGCTTTGCGGACCTCAAGGGCAAGACCACCGCGCAGTCACTGACCAGCAACTTCTACAAAATGGCCGTTGAAGCCGGTGCCAACGTCCAGGCAGTGGAAGGCTGGGCACAGTCCGCCACGCTGGTGCAGCAGGGACGCGTGGATGCCACTGTGAACGACAAGCTCACCTACTTGGACTACGCCAAGAACACGCCCGACTCCGGCCTGAAGGTGGCGGCAGAGGCCCCGGAGAAGACCGAGAGCGCCATGGTGTTCCGCAAGGGCTCCACGGAGCTCACTGCAGCTGTGGACAAGGCACTGGCCGATCTCCAGGCTGATGGCACGCTGGCTAAGATCTCGGAGAAGTACTTCGGCGCGGACGTCACCAAATAGATGAACTGGGACCTCATCTGGAGTTCCTTCGGTCCGCTGATCACCGGCGCGGTCACGGGGACCATTCCCCTCACGTTGGCCTCCTTCGCCATCGGCCTCGTCCTCGCACTGGTGGTTGCCCTGCTCCGGTTGAGCCCCAACATTATCCTGTCGGGCATCGGCCGTTTCTACGTCTCGGTCATCCGCGGCACCCCGTTGCTGGTGCAGCTCTTTGTGATTTTCTACGGGCTCCCCAGCATCGGAGTGAAGCTTGACCCCTGGCCCAGCGCCATCATCGCTTTCTCACTGAATGTGGGCGGGTACGCCGCGGAGATCATCCGTGCGGCCATCCTGTCCGTGCCGAAGGGCCAATGGGAAGCCGGCCACACCATTGGCATGTCCCGGCCGCAGGCACTGGTGCGGATCATCCTTCCCCAAGCGGCACGGGTGTCCGTTCCACCGTTGTCCAACACGTTCATTTCACTGGTGAAGGACACCTCCCTCGCCTCACTCATCCTGGTCACCGAACTGTTCCGCAACGCCCAGCAAATCGCTGCGTTCAGCCAGGAGTTCATGGCCCTTTACCTCCAGGCTGCCCTGGTTTACTGGGTCATTTGCCTGGTCCTTTCCACGGCCCAATCCGCGGTGGAAAAGAGATTGGACCGCTATGTCGCCCACTAACGAATCCCTACAGCAGCCGCCCGTCGCCTCAGTCCTGAAGGCGCGGAGCCTGGCCAAGGCCTTCGGAAGCAACGTCGTTTTGCGCGACATCGACATCGACATCCGGCGCGGTCAGGTAGTGGCACTGATCGGGCCATCGGGCTCGGGCAAGACCACGGTCCTGCGTTCCCTCAACGGCCTGGAAATTCCCGACGCCGGAACGGTCACCTTTGGAAGCGGCGATGCCTCAGCAGAGCTCGCCATAGACTTCGGCGCCAAGGTCGGGAAGAAGGAGGTGGCTGCCCTCCGGGACCGCAGTGCCATGGTCTTCCAGCATTACAACCTGTTCCCTCACATGACCGTGTTGAAGAACATCATTGAAGGCCCCGTCCAGGTACAAAAACGGCCGCGCGCTGAGGCCATTGCCGACGCCGAACGCCTTCTGGAGCGCGTTGGCCTGGCCGATAAACGCGACGCCTACCCCTTTGAGCTCTCCGGCGGTCAGCAGCAGCGCGTGGGGATCGTCCGGGCGTTGGCCCTCAAGCCCCAACTGCTCCTCTTCGATGAGCCCACCTCGGCGCTGGACCCCGAGCTCGTAGGGGATGTGCTGGGCGTCATCAAAGAACTCGCCGAAGAGGGCTGGACCATGGTGATCGTTACCCATGAGTTGGCCTTTGCCCAGCATGTGGCGGATGAGGTAATTTTCATGGACGGCGGCGTCGTGGTGGAACGCGGGCCGGCAGCTGAGGTGTTGCGGGAACCGCGGCAGGAGCGGACCAAGCTCTTCGTGAAGCGGCTCCAGCACGACGTCTAGGTTGTTAGCCAGGATTTGTCAGGTTTCGCAGGATCCAAGCAGTTCGCAAATATGGGGGATACATCCTTGGAAGAGACAGCCAGCGCGCCCGGCAGGGGTAGCTCCAAACGCACGGCAATCATTGCTGTTCTCCTCGTCGCGGCGTTGGTGGCCGTCGGGATTGGCACGTGGTTTGCCCTTTCCCGTCCGGCCGGAACAGACCGCGCAGACGTGCTCCGTTTGGACAAGCACCGCGTCATTGTGGACAACTCCATGAATCTGTACGATCCCCTCGTCCAACAGTTCTCCGGACGGTACTCGAACGCCATCTCCGAAAAAGCAGGACAGCCTGAAGAGGAGAAAGTCCTCAGCCTGGACCGTGAACGGATAGTACGCGAGTCCGCGGCAAACCGTGACCGGCTGGAGCAAATGTCAGAATCGCCGGCCCTGAAGGATCAAAAAGTCGCCGAATCCTTCAACCGCTTCAAGGATCAGTACACTGCGGTGATCGCGTACAACGATCAATTGCTGATCAACACTGCCAACATTTACCGGTCTGTAGGCGGTCCCTGCGCGGCCCTGCATTCATCGCTGAACGTGGCCAGCGAGTCCTACTCCGAGGACTATGTCAAGAGTGCAGATGAGTGCTTGGCAGCCCTTGGCACAGCCAAGGACGGCGCCGACGCCGAGACTACTACCCTGCTCACGGAGGTGGAGTCCGTCATCCGTGGACAGCGGGACAAGCAACAGGAAGTGCTCAACAGTAAGGACTCTTTGGAGCGCCTCGCGAAGAGCACCGTTGCCGCCGTTGCACTATTGGATATCAATGAGGCATTCGGCAAGGCGCAGGCAACTTATGAAACTGCCAGCAAAGACAAATACACAAAAATCATTGAAAATGCCAACAGCTCAAACACCGAATTGGAAGGCGTCCTTAAGAAGAGCCTTGAGCAATTCGATGCCGCGTCCGGTGAGGGGAAATAGCCATGACCATTGAGCCTGTTCGCAAGAAGCGCCACCCGGTCCTGATTGCCCTCACCCTCGCCGTCGTGCTGGCCTTGATTGCCTCGGCTGTGGTGATTTCCGTGAGCACCATGACCGCTCAGCAGCGCAGGGAAAGCCTGGTCCTCCTCAAGGATGAGCGCCTGACGGCACTCGATGAGGCCAGAGGCAAGATCCAGCCCGCCGTGAACACCTACCTGGCCGCGTACAAGAAGGCCCGCAATGCCCCCGCGTCACGTGAGGAAGCTGAGAAAGGCTCCGCCAAGGAACGGGACGACTTCCAGCAGGCCATCATCTCCGCCCGCACGGCCTTGAACGAAGTGCAGACCAGCGACACCGCCGGCGCAGAAGACAAAACGGTCTCCGGCGCAGTAGCTATGCTGGGCGATTCCTACCAGGCCTACCTCGACTCCATGGAAGGACTGGTGGAGTCCTACCCTCTGTTCGAAGGCCTCTTCAGGCAGGACGCCGGGTGCAGCGGACTCTTTGTGGGCTCCAAAGCAGCCAACCTCCGGGAACGCCAAACACTCCTGGCACAGGCAGCAGTCCAGTGCCGCGAAGCCGTAAACCAACTCAAACAATCGAAGAACGTGTCCTACGTAGAGTTTGCCCGCACACTGGACAACCAGATTGCCCAGTTGGAAACACATGCTGAAACAACGGCAAAGTCCGAGGAAAACTACAACGAATTTGTCCGGCTCAAGGACGAGTACGTCAAGAAGATCGATGACGCCACCGCCCGGAATGCCCCCGACGCGGAATACGCTACGATTGCCGACGAACTCAAAGCCCTCAACACCCGGATAAAAAACAACAGGTCAGAGTTCGACTTTGCAGCCAAGCGCTACGTCAACGGCGTGAGGGACATGCCCACCTTGGTTGAAAATGTGTTCACAAAAGACGTCGCAGACCAGATCAAACACCACGACGCCGTGATCCCCATCCGGGTGCAAGTGCTCAAAGATGCCCTCGACGCGGAACTGGCGGAGTAACCCAACAAACGCAGTAACTCCGCCAGCCACCTCAGCGGACGAGCCTGATCGTAACCAGCTGGAAGGGCCGGAGTACCAGTTTGACCTCGGGGCCTTCCTCCACGGTCACGCCGGGGGTTTCGGTGGTGCGCTCCAGCAGGTCTGTGGCCATCGCATCCGAGCTCTCAAAGTTGGCCCTCAAGGTTCCCGTTGAACGCTCCCCTAACGATTCATAGAGCCGGACAATAACGTCACCCGAGCCATCCTCGGCCAGCTTCACCGCTTCCACCACAATGGCAGGGTTGGACACGGAGAGCAGGGGTTCCACCGATTGTCCGCCTGTGACGAACCTCGGCTTCAGGTTGGTGCGGTAGCCCTCTTCCACGGCATCAGCGATCGCAGCACCGGGCCTGATGGACAACTCGAGCGTGTGTTCGCCCCGATCTGCTTCCGGGTCCGGGAAACGCGCCGAACGCAGCAGCGAGGTGCGGACCGTCGTCGTGGTTCCGCCATCGGCACGGACCGCCCGGGTGACGTCGTGCCCATAGCTGGAGGAGTTGCTCACTGCAACGCCGTAGCCGGGCTCGGCGACGTGGATCCAGCGGTGGGCGCAGATCTCGAACTTGGCAGCTTCCCAGGAAGTGTTGGTGTGCGTCGGGCGGAAGACATGGCCGAATTGGGTCTCCGACGCTGAACGGTCCGCCCTGACGTCCAGCGGGAACGCGATCTTGAGCATCTTTTCGCGTTCCTGCCAGTCCACCGTGGTGCTGATACCCAGCGACGCCGCACCGGCGTCGAGAGTCAGGCGCTGCGTGATGGTGGAGGCACCCACCGTGCGTTTGACCACTACGACGACGGCGTCCGCCGAACGCTCAACATCGATCGCATCCGCGTGCGTCAACGGGGTGACGTTACGGCGGTAGAACTCCTCGATGTCCCAGGCATCCCACTCGTTCGGGGTATCGCGGAACAGCTCCAGCAGGTTACCGGTGTGCCCGGGGGCGATGGCGTCCCTCCCGCTGGCGTGGTCCACCAGCGATGTCAGGAGTCCGTCACGGTTCAGGACGGCCCGGATGATGCCGTTGTCCAGGACGTAGGCGTCGTCGAACTCGTCCACCTGGACGCCGGACTCCGGTGCTGTGGCCTCGGCCGCCCCCAGTGCTGGGACGCCGTTGCGCTGATGCGGAGCGGCGTTCAGCAGGAACTGCTGATCACCCTCCCCCACCAAGGCGTGGGCGGCGTGGCTGATGATGCCCTCAAGGTCCCGGGCAATGGCTTCATAGTTCCGTTCACCGTCCTGGTGGACCCAGGCGATGGAGCTGCCGGGCAGGATGTCGTGGAATTGCTGGAGGAGGACCAGCCGCCAGAGTCGCTTGAGTTCGTCGGCGGGATAGGCGTAGGCCCCGCCCAGGCGGACGGCGGCCGTGGCGCACCAGAGCTCCGCTTCGCGAAGGAGATGTTCGCTCCGACGGTTGCCAAGCTTGGTCTTTGCCTGGCTGGTGTACGTGCCGCGGTGCATCTCCAGGTACATTTCACCCACCCAAACCGGCAGATTGGTGTACTCGGCCTCAGCTCGGATGAAGAAGTCCCGGGCTGCGCCCATCCGGACCTTCGGGGAGCCTTCCAAATCCGCCGTACGATGCGCAGCGGCGACCATTTCGCGAGTAGGTCCTCCACCGCCGTCGCCATAGCCGAACGGCACCAGTGACATGGTTCCTCGGCCGTGATCACGGTAATTGCGCTCTGCGTGGGCCAGTTCGCGTCCGTGCAGCTCAGCGTTGTACGTATCCACCGGCGGGAAGTGGGTAAACAGCCGGGTGCCGTCGATGCCTTCCCAGGCAAAGGTGTGGTGAGGCATCCTGTTGACTTTGTTCCAGGAAATCTTCTGGGTGAGGAACCACCGCGAGCCGGCTTCCTTGACGATCTGCGGGATGGCGCCGGAGTAACCGAAGGAATCGGGCAGCCAGGCTTCCTGGCACTCGACGTCGAACTCGTTGAGGAAGAAGCTCTTCCCTTCCACGAACTGGCGGGCCATGGCCTCGCCGCCTGGCATGTTGGTATCCGATTCCACCCACATGCCACCGACTGGAACGAACTGGCCGCCTTTTACCTTTTCCCTGATGCGCACAAAGAGCTCTGGGAAGAACTCCTTCATCCACGCCATTTGCTGGGCCGAAGAACAAGAGAACACGAAGTCGGGGTCCTCATCCATCAACGCCACCACGTTGGAGAAAGTGCGGGCACACTTACGGATGGTTTCGCGGACGGGCCACAGCCAGGCGGAGTCGATGTGCGCGTGGCCGGTAGCCAACAGTTCATGGGCCGAGGCATATGCGGGACGGCTTAGGACCTCGGCCAGCTCAGCACGGCCTGCGGCGGCGGTTCCGGCGACGTCGTCCGGGTCCATGACGTCCATCATGCGTTCAAGGGCGCGCAGGATCTCATGGCGACGCGGCATTTCCATGGGAAGTTCGTGCATCAGACCGCTGAGCGTCCAGACGTCCTGGTTGAGTTCCCACACGGTTTCGTTCAGTTCAGCGATGGCGATGCGGCCGAACCGGTACCGGGGCTCATCACCGGAGGTGGCTTTATCCCCCAGCAGGGTGGGGGCGAACGACCAACCCTGGGCGACGTCTGGATTGGCTGCGGCCTCCACGTAGAAATCCACGGATTGACCTCCACCCAGGAGCTTGAGCGGCACATGGTAATTCCGTGGCGAAATTGCTTTGATGATGCTTCCATCAGCGCGCCACGCCGTGCCTTCACACTGGAACCCGGGGACATCGCTGTTGAATCCAAGATCAACAATGATCTCCACCGTTGTGGACTCAGCCATGCCCCAGTCCTGCGGTACCTCACCCTGCAGGCGCAGCCATTTGGTGCTCCACGCCTTACCCCATGCAACGCCGGGTTCCTGCGGTGCATAGACCTGGCGCAGCGCCTCGGCGGCCGGCACGGGTTCGCCAGGCGCATCCCAGCTGCTCAGCTGAAGCGGGATCGCCCTGCCGTAAATGGCCGGAAGAATGCGTTCCCGAACAAATCGATCGAGACGCTGTTCAGTGATCCGGCGGTCGTCGTGCAATGAGTTCCCCTTTGGGCGTTCGCTGGGTAGTTAGCTTGGTTACCGCGACCCGGTAGTGCTGGGTGCGGACGGCGAATGTGGCATCGCCACGCTTCCAATCGATGGATAAAATCTACTTTGTTCCAGCTTAATAGCCAAGTGACTGTGGGCTATCACCAACGGGCAACGGGTCCGCTTCCGGGGCTTCGGCAACCACTCTGTCCCGTCCGGCGTACACATTGAGGCTGAGCCCACGGCTGAAGCCGGCCAAGGTGATTCCCGTTTCCTCCGCCAGTTCCGCCGCGAGGCTGGACGGCGCACTCACGGCGGCCAGCACAGGGATACCGGCCATGGCAGCTTTTTGGACGAGTTCGAACGAAGCCCTGCCGGACACCTGAAGCACCGTCCCTTTCAGCGGGAGCATACCGGCGCGCAAAGCCCAGCCCACCACCTTGTCCACGGCGTTGTGCCTGCCTACGTCCTCGCGGAGGCACAGCAACTCGGTGGTGCCGTCGTCGTGGATCCTGAAAAGTCCCGCGGCGTGAACGCCACCGGTCTTATCAAAAACAGCCTGTGCCTCGCGGAGGCGGTCCGGGAGTGCAGCCAAGGCCCGGACCGGGACTGTCACATTATCCTCGCGCGGGCTGTGGTGCGAAGACTTGCGGACGGCCTCGATGGAATCCGTACCGCAGATTCCGCACGAGCTGGAGGTGTACACATTGCGGCCGGTGTCGGGCCGTTCCACGTCCGGTCTGAGCTGGGCATCCACCACGTTGAAGGTCTGCACCCCGTTTTCGTCCTCCCCGGAGCAGAAGCGCTCCGAGATCAACTGTCCGGGCTCCCAGATGATCCCTTCGGACACCAGGAACCCCGCGACGAGATCGAAGTCGTCTCCGGGTGTTCGCATGGTCACGGAAAAGGACATCTCGCCCAAGCGGATCTCCAGCGGCTCCTCAACGGCCAGGACGTCTTCCTTGAACCGGACGGGATGCTCCAATGCCTGGGGCGAGCCGTCCAGGACAAATTTGTGCACCTTGCGGCGCTGGGTTACACGTCCCATATCAGGATCCGTTCTCCTCATGCTGGATAAAGCGCACGGTCATGGCTTTGTACCCGGGGGTGTTGGATTCCCGTGCCACCAGTTCGCGATGCACCAGGGCGTTGGCCTCCGGGAAATACGCTGCGGCACAGCCCTTGGCCGTGGGGTACCCGATCAGCCGGAACTTGTTGGCACGCCGTTCAGTTCCCGCGAAGGTGGAGATGACATCCACCAGGTCCCGGTCCTCGAAGCCAAGTTCCAACAGGTCCTCCGGGTGGACCAGGATTACACGACGCCCCTCCGAGACGCCGCGGTACCGGTCATCCAAACCGTAGAAGGTGGTGTTGTATTGATCGTGGCTGCGAACCGTCTGGAGAATCAGGTGGCCCGCCGGCGCTTCAAGGTACTCCAGGGGCCGCACGGAGAAACGTCCTTTGCCGATGTCCGTGGCGAAGGTGCGGGTATCGCGCGGCGGGTTGGGCAGGACGAAGCCATTCTTGGTTCGAACCCGGGCGTTGAAGTCCTCAAAGCCGGGGATGACGCGTGAGATGTGGTCCCGGATGACGTCGTAGTCCTCGGCCATGGCACGCCAGTCCACACTGTGGTTGTCCCCCAGCGTTGCTTGCGCCATGCGGGCCACGATCACCGGTTCGCTCAGCAGGTGCTCGGACACGGGCTCCAGCCGCCCCTGTGTTTTGTGGATGACGGACATGGAGTCCTCCACGGAGAGGAACTGTTTGCCCTTGGGGTGCTTGTCGTCTGTATCCGTCCGGCCCAGCGTGGGCAGGATCAGGGACGTTTTGCCGTGCACCACGTGGGCGCGGTTGGGCTTGGTGGAAATATGGACCGTCAGTCCGGCTTTCTTCAAGCCTTGCTCCAAGGCGGCCGTGTCCGAACCCGCGGCTGCGAAGTTTCCGCCCATGGAGACGAAAACATCCACCTCGCCCTTTTCCAGGGCGTGCTGGGTTTCCACGGAGTCATAGCCATGATCCCGTGGCATGTGGAAGCCGAATTCGGAATCCAGCGCGGCAAGGAAGGATTCCTTGGGTTTCTCCCAGATGCCCATGGTGCGGTCGCCTTGGACGTTCGAGTGGCCCCGCACGGGGCAGGCACCGGCTCCACGTTTGCCGAAGTTGCCCTGGAGCAGAAGGAGGTTAATGATCTCCCGGAGTGTATCCACCGAGTGCGGCTGCTGGGTCAAACCAAGGGCCCAGCAGATGATGGTTGCCTTCGAGGCCGCCAACATCGAAGCCGCCTTGGTAATCTCCCCCCGGCTCAGCCCTGTTGCCCGCTCCGTTTCGTCCCAGTCCAGAACCGAACGGGCTTCCTGGTAGGCGGCGAAACCTTCGGTCTGCCCGGCTATGAAGGAATGGTCGACGACCGTCCCCGGGTTCCGTTTCTCCTCCTCCAGGAGCAGGTGGCCGAGCGCCTGGAAGAGGGCGAGGTCGCCGCCTACCTTGATCTGCAGGAACTCATCGGCAATGGTGGTCCCACCGCCAATCATGCCGTTGAGGGACTGGGGGTCCTTGAAGTTCAGGAGGCCGGCTTCGGGAAGCGGGTTGACCGCAATGATTTTGCCGCCGTTGTTCTTGCAGTCGCGGAGGGCGGAGAGCATGCGCGGATGGTTGGTTCCAGGGTTTTGGCCCACTACCAGGACCAGCTCCGCGTGGTGGATGTCCTCCAACGACACAGTGCCTTTTCCGATCCCGATGGTGGGGTTGAGGGCACTACCGGATGACTCATGGCACATGTTGGAGCAGTCGGGGAGGTTGTTGGTTCCGAGGCTTCGGGCAAACAGCTGGTACATGAACGCGGTCTCGTTGGCCGTCCTGCCGGAGGTGTAGAACACGCACTTATCCGGGGTTGTGGCGTTGATGTGTTCGCCGATCAAGGCAAAGGCGTCGGCCCATGTGATGGCCGAATAGTGAGTGTCACCCGGTTTGATGACCACAGGCTCGGACAATCTTCCCTGGCTCCCCAGCCAGTACTCTGTTTTGTCTTCAAGTTCTGCCAGGGAATGCCTGGCCCAGAATTCGGCACCGACTGTCCTGGTGGTGCTCTCTTCGGCGATCGCCTTGGCACCGTTTTCGCAAAACTCTGCGGGACTGCGTTTGCCCGTGATTGATTCCGGCCACGCACAGCCCGGACAATCGAACCCGTCATGCTGGTTGACCCTGAGCATGGAACGAACCGTGCGGCCCACGCCGGCCTGGGCATAACCTCGTTCGAGGGCAACCGTGACAGCTTTGAGGCCTGCCGCGGCTTGTTTGGGCGGGTGGATCTGCAGGTCATCTTCATTGATGTCCTGTTCGGGAGCATGCCTGTTCATGTGTCCATCATTGCACTTTGTCAGCAGAGCCAAACCCCTTCATGACGCGCCTCAGGTGTCCAACGCACTCCAGTCCACGGGGCCGGAAGGAGCCTTCCTTTGTTGCCGAGGCACGGCTTTGCGGCTCTTCTCTTCCGGCGCCTTCGGCACGGGAAGCGCTTTTCCCCAGGGTACGGCGAAGGCAGGCACCGCTTCGCCCAGCTGGACACCATGCGGCGGCACCACCATGACCCCGTCGGCGCCGGCCAGGCCACGCATCATTCCAGGGCCTGCATGATTGGCTGGCGACGCCAACCCATACACCAGCTTGAACGGCATCAGGCGGGTGCGGCCGGGCTCGGCATCAAGGGTGGTGCCACAGGGAACCTCGCCCACCTCCTCCAAACGGCCATGGCCCAAGGCCGCCAGCAGCGGTCCACCCACGGTGAACAAAGCCATCATGGCCGCCAGCGGATTTCCAGGCAGGCCCAACACAAACCGGCCATCGGGCAACTCTGCCAACACCGCCGGATGTCCGGGACGCATGGCGATCCCATCAATCAGCAAATTCCCGCCAAGTTCAGCTACGGCTTTGCGTAGGTGGTCGGTTCCAGAGCGTCCCGTGCCGCCCGTGGTAATAACGACGTCGGCAGGAGGTTCCGCTTCACCGAAGTGGTCCCCGGGTCCCGGCTCGTCCAGCGTTGGCTCGGTGTCCTGGAGTGCGTCGATCCACTCCTCATAGCTGTCACCCACCCTGAGCTGCTCCCCGGCAATGCCGCCCAAAAGCTCCACCACGGCGCCCAGCTGCGGACCGAAGGTATCCCTGACCTGGCCGGGCAAGGGAACACCGTGAGCCACTACTTCCGAGCCCGTCAGGAGGAAACGGACCAAGGGTTTTCCGAGCACCACAAGATGGTCCAGGCCCGCAAGCGCTGCCAAGGCAATATGGGCCGGATTCAGCACCGTGCCGGCCTTGAGCAGGACATCACCCTCAGCGGCCTCTTCCGCAGCCTTTCGGATATGTTGGCCGTTGCGGGGCTCCCCCGGTTTGGCGCTGCCTCCCAGCGCAAGAACCGGCAGGCCATCCTCGTCAGTAGCTATCACGCCGCTTTCACTGCGCAGTACTGCCTTGGCACCGGGCGGAATAAGCCCGCCCGTAACTATGGGACTGGCCTGGTGCGGCGCAAGCCTCTGCCCCGGTTCGCTGAGGATCCACGGACCGCTGCCGTTAACGGCCCATCCATCCATGGCGGAAGACGCATAATGGGGCATGTCCTGCACTGCCAGGGCATCCGAAGCCAGGGTGCGCCCGAGCGCTGAGCTGAGCGGCACGGGGCCCGACGGAATGGGTGTGGCGACGTCGAACGCACGCTGCCGGGCCTCATGCCATGTGTGTGCCGCGTGATGGCCCTCGTTGGGGGCCTCCGTCATTCCGGGCCGGTCCCGGACTCCGAGTACTCACGGGCAATTTTGCGGGCCAGTTCCAAGGCAGCGTTCATGGACGCGTCATCGCTGGCCTGGCCGATTCCTCGGGCCATTCCGGCCGCGTAACCTGCAATAAACGTGGTCAGGGGTGCGGCGGGGCGCACCACGGAATGTGCTGCTACTCCAGCCACCGCGAGGACCTCGTTGATGTCGACTTCCACGCCCTCAAGCTCGAATGCCTGAAGCAGTGTCCGGCACCATTCCTCGAGCGTCTCTTCCTGGCTCTTCACGTCCGCCTCCAACTCGTAGTCAATGCCCAGGGCCGCAGCGTCCTCCCATGTATCCACGTCATCGGTGGACCCAGCGGGGACTTCAACGTCCAGCACGTTCAGCCTAGCAAGCAGGCGGAACACTGATGAGTTCGTTAACCCGGAACCTCCCGAAGCTACGGCCACTTCCCTTTCCAGGGCCTCTGTACTGTAGGCCCCCAGAAGTGGCTGCTTCCGGCCGTCGGCAGAGACGGCCATGGCTCCTTCCATTCCGGGACTGGACTCAAGAGCGGCCCAAAGGAGGCCAACACCGCGGGATGCATGCGGCATATCGCAGGCAAGCACCAGCGTCCATGGAGTGCTCCTACCGCCATTCTTCAGCGCGCTCAAGCCGGCCGCGATGGCAGCTGCCGGCCCTGCGAATACAGGTTCTTCGCGTGTCCGCAGAACAGCGTCCGGTAGGTTCCCGGTGCCTCCTGGCTCGCCGCCGCCTGAGCCGGGCTCATCCGGCCCCACCACAACCACCGCCGAAGCACCCCGGGCAGCCTGAAGTGCGAGCGAAAGGAGGGTGTCGCCGTCGTACTTCAACCATGGCTTGGGCACGCCGCCGAGGCGGGTGGCCCTGCCACCCGCCAAAATCACGGCGTTGAACTCCATCCGCCCAGACTACCCGGGCGGCCGGAGGTCAGCAGAAATCGATCAGGCAGCGGATTCCGGCAACAGGAACGGGTCCCAGTCCGGCGCAGGTTTCTCGAGTTCTTTGATCTGCCACATGGTTCCCTGGGGCACTCCGGGTTTGAAACGGAGCTTCCAACCCATTTCAGCCAGTGTGTGGTCGCTTTTGGCGTTGTTGCATTTCAAGCACGCCGCAACCAGGTTTTCCCAGGAATCCGCGCCGCCCCTGGATTTGGGGTGGACGTGGTCTATGGTGTGGGCTGTTTTGCCGCAATAGGCGCACCGGTGACCGTCGCGGCGAAGCACGCCGCGGCGGCTCACGGCGGTGACCTTGTTGTACTTGGGACGTATGTAGCGGTTAAGGAGAATCACGGACGGGCGTCCAAGAATTTCCTGTGGCCCGACGACAGGCTCGTCGCCTTCGGCCACTACGCTAGCTTTCCCAGTGAGCACAAGGACCAGCGCCCGGCGGAATGTTATTACCGCCAGCGGTTCATATCCAGCATTCAGAACGAGTGTGCGCATGCACGTACCTCTTCACGGCCGCACCCGTCAGGGGCACGAGGGCCGGCTGCCCTCTGCATGTACGGGCTGTGGATCGACAACATAAGGGTAAGCACTTATATGCCGTATCAACGAATTTTTCTGTCGTTTCGCTCACAGTGTCGGCAAGAGTTCATGCGCGGTTAAAGCAGAACACCCCGCCGGCCGGAGCCTGCGGGGTGTTCTGAAGAAAGTGAATCAGCCGTTGACGCGGATGAAAACCGGGCCGGAACCGACGTTGACGCTGAACAGTGCCGTGGTGGATCCGTTCCATCCACCGTGAACTGCCTGACCGTTGCCCACGTATACAGCGATGTGCGCCTGTCCGGCCAAACCACCGTTTGCGTAGTAGGCGAGGTCGCCGGGCTGGGCTTCTGCTGCACTGACCGTGCGGCCCAAGGAGAGGTAACCTGCAGGCCAGTCGTGGAAGTTGATTCCCACGGCTGCAAGGGAGTTGGTGACCAGCATGGTGCAGTCCTGGGTGACGCCGAGCTGGGCGTAAGCAGCTGCAGCGATGGCTGCGCCGAGTCCGCTGGAAGCCGCCGGAGCTGCTGGAGCGGGGGTTGAGTTGCTGACGGCCACGGTGGCGTTGGCTGCAGGAGCGGCCTTGGCGGCAACCGCAGGTACTTCCTTGGCTTCAACCTTGGCTTCAACCTTGGCCGGCGCTTCTTCCACCACAACGGGAGCCGGAGCTTCCACGGTGGTGACCACGGGACGCTCGTAAGAGATAGCCACAGTGGAGTCGGCCGCGATGGTGGCCTGCGCTACGGACTGGACGTCCAATGTGGACGTGGAGGTCGACTCACGATCAACGTTGGTCTCGGCTGCGTTGGCCGCGATGCCGCTGGTCAGGACCAGGCCTGAAGCTGCGGCGATCACTGCTGCCTGGCGGCCAACGCCACCGGCGTTGGAGCTGACAGCTTTGGCAATGACGGCAAGCGAGCTGGTCTTGGGGGCCTCAGCGCGGTGCCGTGCAAGCTTGTTTGCACTGGTCATGATTTTCTCTTTTCGTATCCGAGCGCCGTTGGGTGCACACGGGTAGCGGGTAGGACCGGCATTGCGGGCATGCCGGCCCACCCCGAGCCGGATTGTTTCTAGCGGAGGGTGTAGAACGAGGAGGTGCCGGTGGACGCTACGGAGTGCAGCAGCGTTCCCTGGCCGGGGTTCAAAGCGCTGATCATCATGCCATTGCCGACGTAGATGCCCACATGGGCTCCGCCGTTCTGCATGACGAGGTCGCCGGGAGAAGGAGTGCTGGTGGGCGTCATAGCCGTCCAGGCGTTCACGCGGGGGATGCTGATGCCTGCCTGGGCGTAGACCCACTGGGTGAAGCCGGAGCAGTCCCAGCCGTTAGGTGTTGTTCCGCCCCAAACGTACGGGGAGCCGATGCCGGTGTAGGCAATAGCAGCAAGGCCGGAAGCAGCTGCGCTGGCAGCCGGGTCCTTGGCCTCGGAGGACTTCGCCGTCACGGCTTCAGGGGCTTCGTCCGTGGTGGCCGTTGCTCGTTCGGTAACCTGCGCTGCGCGCTGGACTACCTTGGGGGCTTCCTTGGTGGCCACGGTGGGGCTCTCGAAGGAAACGGTGGCTGTTGGCTCTGCGGTAACCACTGCCGTTACAACCAGCTGCTGGGTGCTGGAGGCTTCAGTCTTGGAAACATCGGCGTCGGCTGCCTGTGCGGGCAATCCGACGGTGAGGACGAGGCCTGAGGCTGCGGCCAGAACGATGGCCTGACGGCTCATGGTTCCGGCGTTGGTGGATACAGCCTTGGAAAGCGTGTTCAACGGGTTCGTGCGAACCGTTTGGGCGCGATGGCGCGCAGGGGTAGTGCGTGATGACACGTAGGTAGCCTCTCCCAATGCCTGCGAGGTGAGCTGTCGGATTCGGATGGGAGTCATCCGGCCGCGCCGCTTCCAAGGAAGTTTTGCGACTTAACCCCAAGGCCTTCTCACGAAGACCAGAAGTGGTTCCCCCGCCCCTGCCAGACGATTTATGCGAACGGACCTTGAGAGGTGGCAGAGCTAGGCAATCCACTCAAGTGCACCGGCCCCCTAAAAAGCCGATGCGCTCTGTACGCTACAACAGTTGAACGCAAATGTCACATTCAGGTCACGGGGTGTCCCGCACATGCGAGAGGCGACCATCAGATTGGTTAGAGCCAGCCCATGGGGTCTACGACTTCACCGTTGACCTGAACCTCGAAGTGGAGGTGGCAGCCGGTTGAAGCGCCCGTGGTGCCGCTCAGCGCGACGGTATCGCCACGGTTGACGGTTTGTCCCACCTGGACGGTGAAGGACGACAGGTGGTTGTACGTGGTCTCGAGGCCGTTGCCGTGGTCGATCACCACACGGTTGCCTCCGCCATATTCGTGCCATCCGGCGAAAGTGACCTTGCCGGTTGCCGCTGCGTGGACAGCGGTGCCGCACTGGGCAACGAAGTCCTGGCCCCGGTGGAAGTCACCGGCGCCGCCCGTGAGGGGGCTGATGCGGTAGCCGAAGGGCGATGCCGTGGTAAGTGTGTCAAGGGGGCTGGCCATGGTGCCAACGGATGATGCGCGCTGGATGCTTCCGGCCGACTGGGCGCTGAGCAGTTGCTTCAACTTCCCATCGGGGTCAGCGGCAGTGGCGACTGCGGCTCGGCTGAAGTCGATCTTCGCCGACGCGGCCGCGGAAACCTCGGGCTGGCTGCCCGCGGGGGCTGCGACGGCGAGGGCGGACTCGGTCTGGCCCGATTCCGAGGTGGCCATGACCGGGCTGGTGGCCGGCAGGCCGACAGTCAGGGCAAGCCCGGTGGCGGCAAGCGCAACACCGGCCTTCTGCCCGACGCCGCTGGCAGCGGCGAAGTCGGCAACCTGGCGCAGGGGGCTCTTACGGCGGCGCACTTGACGCTCGGTGGCGCGGGGCCGGATCTCCGTGACGACGGTGGCTGGCCGCAGCTCAGCAGCGGGGCCGGACGCGCGGCGGCGACCCCTGACGTTCTGCGATGTCAAACTCTGTTCCTCTCTCAAAAGCCTGCGAAGTTAGCTGTCGGATTCGGGTCAGAGAGTACAAAGACCCGGTCCGCGCGAGGCGCTCACGGCACACAGGTATCCCAAGAGGGACTTGTATACGTGGGCACTTCTGCTGCGGACTTCACCCCAAGGCTGCTTCTTTAGACAGCCGCTTGTGGTTCCCCCGCCTCTGCCAGTGGTGGGTGACACACCTGATCCGCTGGCAGAGCTCGGCTCCGGATCAGGTAACGCTTTGGTATCAGCGCTAGTAAATAACTATAGGGGATTAAGGCCTTCGGTAATAAATTCGTTATCAACAGGATCGGGCTCAGAGCGAGAAGCCCTTATCACTATTTTCGGAAAACCGCAGGTCACGCACGCTAAAAAGTGACAGAAGTGAGGTTTGACACGGCGCTGCCGTCGACACTCAGTTGAGGGATACGAAGACGTGCGCGGCCACCTCGGGCGGCAGCTCCAAAGCTCCTTCGATGCCCGGAACACGGACGGAGATGTACTCGCCGACGCGCTCCAGCGAGACACTTGCTCCGGGACGGATTCCGCCTTCGTCCAATTGGGTCAGGAGCTCCGGCTCAACCTGGATGGGCTCCGCGAGGCGGCTGACCACCACGCGGGTAGCGGCGGCATATCCGTCCATTGCCTGGAGAAGGTTGACATCCAGCCGAGGGAAGGGCTGGCTGGCAAGGCCGCCAAGCGCTTCAAGTCCGGGGATGGGGTTGCCGTAGGGAGACTCCGTGGGGTGTTCCAAGAGCTCGTAGAGCCGACGCTCCACACGCTCGCTCATGACGTGCTCCCAGCGGCACGCTTCATCATGGACGTAGGCCCAATCAAGCCCAATGACGTCGGCCAGCAGGCGCTCCGCGAGGCGGTGCTTGCGCATGACTTCGGTGGCGCGCTTCCGGCCCGCTTCCGTCAGTTCCAGGTGGCGGTCGTTGGACACAATCACCAGGCCATCGCGCTCCATGCGTCCAATGGTCTGGGAAACAGTGGGGCCGGAGTGCCGCAGGCGCTCGGCGATGCGGGCCCGCAGGGCCACAATGTTTTCTTCTTCAAGCTCCAAAATGGTCCGAAGATACATCTCAGTGGTATCGATCAGATCCGTCATCCAGCTCAGCTCTCCTCGAACGCAGTTCCTTGCGTAATCTCCACCGTACCGCGTCCCTGGCAAGGGCGGACGGTGTGCACCGCCGCCCCCTGAACGCCAACCCCCAGCCTAGCTTATTTGGAATTACTCTGGATAATTCCGGTCGCATTCGGTGGGACCGCATTCCACGTGGCGGACTATGACGGTGGCAGGTTCCTGAGGCCGGGCCGTGTCAGGCAGAATTGGGGTGTCGAAGGGGCAGTTGATGCCCCATGCCACCTCCCATCTCTAGCCGACACCCATTGGAGCGCCACGTGAGCGACAACAGCATCACCATTCCCGCCGACCTTCTGCCCAAGGACGGACGCTTCGGCGCTGGACCGTCCAAGGTTCGCCCGGAACAGATCGAGGCGTTGTCTGCAGCATCGTCCACCATCCTGGGTACCTCCCACCGCCAGGCTCCGGTCAAGAACCTGGTGGGTTCGGTCCGTGAAGGACTCAGCCAGTTCTTCCGCGCTCCGGAAGGTTACGAGGTTGTCCTCGGCGTAGGCGGCTCAACGGCGTTCTGGGATGTGGCGGCGTTTGGCCTGGTGGAGAAGAAGGCACAGCACTTGTCCTTCGGTGAGTTCGGTTCCAAGTTCGCTGCCGCCACCAACAAGGCACCCTTCCTTGATGCTTCTTCCATCATCAAGGCCGAACCCGGAACCCGCCCGGTGGCACAGGCCGAAACCGGCGTTGACGTCTACGCTTGGCCCCAGAATGAAACGTCAACGGGCGTGGCTGCGCCCGTCAAACGCGTCCAGGGTGCTGATGAAGGCTCCCTCGTCCTGGTGGATGCCACCTCGGCGGCCGGCGGGCTGGACGTTGACGTTGCCGAATCGGACGTCTACTACTTCGCCCCGCAAAAGAACTTCGCCTCCGACGGCGGCCTCTGGCTGGGCCTCTTCTCCCCCGCAGCCCTGGAGCGTGCTGCACGCATCAAGGCCAGCGACCGCTGGATCCCGGACTTCCTGGACCTGCAGACGGCCATTGATAACTCCAAGCTGAACCAGACCTACAACACCCCGTCGCTCTCCACCCTGGTGACCCTGGACGCACAGGTGCAGTGGCTCAACAGCAACGGCGGCCTGGACTTCGCCAGCAAGCGCACGGCAGATTCTGCCAACCGCATCTACTCCTGGGCTGAGGCCTCCGAGTACGCCACGCCTTTCGTCGCAAACGCCGAGGACCGCTCCAACGTCATCGCCACCATCGACTTTGACGACTCCATTGACGCCGCGGCCATCGCCAAGGTCCTGCGCGCCAACGGCGTGGTGGACACCGAACCGTACCGTAAGCTCGGCCGCAACCAGCTCCGCATCGCCACCTTCGTCGCCATCGAGCCGGACGACGTTTCCGCGCTGCTCGCCAGCATCGACTACGTGGTGGGAGAACTGAAGAAGTAGCACCACGGGCTTTGGCCGGCGTCGTGCGGGTAGCTCCCGTACGGCGCCGCTGCCATTTAAGCCGCCGCCATTTAAGGTGCGCTACCCGCCCTGCCTGCTTGCGCCGTCGTCGTCCGTATCCGGAGGGGCAAGCAGCGACTCCACCCGGAAGTGCCGCAGTCCGCGGGCCCGGCGGTCAAAACGGAGCCGCAGTTGTTTCGCACGGATGATCCACAGCAAACCCACGACGGCGGTGCTGACGCCGGCAACCGCGGCGACGCCCACGGCCCACCGTGGGCCACCGACGTTGGCCACCAACCCCACCAGCGGTGCCCCGATGGGGGTGCCGCCCATGAAGATGGCCATGTAGAGGGACATGACCCGCCCGCGCATCACGGCTTCCGTGGTGGATTGAACGTAGCCGTTGGCGCTGGTGATAAGGGTCAGGGCGAAGAGTCCGCACGGAATCAGGGCGAGCCCGAACAGCACGGCGTTGGGTGCCAATGCGGCCAGGGCGCTGGCAAGTCCGAACCCGCCGGCGGCCCCGAAGATCAACCTGAGGCGCGGCCTGCCTCGCCGGGCGGCCAACAGCGCACCGGTCACCGAGCCAATGGCCATGACCGAGTTCAAGGCCCCAAAGGCACCCGCATCCATGCCGAATTGGGTGCCCACCATGGCTGCGATGAACAGGGGGAAATTGAGCCCGAACGTGCCCACGATGAAGATCGCCACCAGGACCACCTGGATGTCGGGCCTGTTCCTGACATACTGCAATCCCTCCCTGATCCGCCCCTTGCCCGCGGCTGCCCGGGGTTGACTGCGGAGTGAGGACGCAGGAATAAGTTTCAGTGCCCACAGCATGGCAACGAAAGACACCGTGTTGATGAGGAACACCCAGCCGGGGCCCACCACCACCGTCAGAACACCGGAAACAGCGGGGCCGATCATCCGCGCCACGTTGAAGGAGGCGCTGTTGAGCGCAACCGCGTTGGGCAGGTAATCGTCGGTGACGAGTTCGGAGACGAAAGTCTGGCGGACGGGGGCGTCCACGGCAGTGACTATTCCAAGCATGAGGGCAAAGAGGTAGACGTGCCAGAGTTCAGCGACGCCCAGCAGTACCAACACGCCCAGGCCCGTACTGAGGAGGGCCATGGCCACCAAGGTGATGAGCAGGAGCTTCCGCCGGCTGTAACGATCGGCCAGCAGCCCCGCCCACGGAGCAAGGAAAAGCTGGGGACCGAGTTGGAGTGCCAGGGTAATGCCCATGGCCCCGGCGTCGTGCGCGGTCAAGTGGTCAAAGACCAACCAGTCCTGCGCCGTCCGCTGCATCCAGGTGCCGATGTTGGAGATCAGCGCACCGAAGAACCAGATGCGGTAGTTGAGGATTCCGAGTGACCTAAAGGTGGACATCAGCGTCCGCCTTCACTGTGGTCACCCCGGGTTTCCGCAATGCCTATTCAGCCCCGGTTTCGTCGTCGTCTTCAGCGTCGTCGGAATCCTCGGCTGCCTCGGTGGCCTCGTCTTCTGCGGCCTGCACGGACTCCTCCGTGACGTCCTCAACAGTCTCTTCCACCAACGGCGTCTCATCCTCGGGACGGACGCGCTTGGCCCACGGCACCCACTCCGGGGCCAGGATGGAATCCTCTGAGGGCAGCAAACCGAGCTCGCTCACCGTTACCACCTTGGAGCGGGAGTTCCGGGTGAGCACGGCGTACCACTGCCAGCCGCCGTAGCCGGCGAGGCGGGACTCGAACAGGTGGGTCACCACACGGTCGCCCTCCGACTTGGCGCCAAGGTGCGCCCCCACTTCACCCGGGCTGGCGATGCCTTCAACTGCAACACGAGCAGCATCGACGGCGGCAGCCAGAAACGCGTCAGGCTTGCCGGTGCGCCACACGGGTAACCCGGTGCGCGGTTTGGCCGCGACAGGCTTCCGCGCGGGGGCTTCCCCGTTTCCAGGAGCCTGGGCAGCTTCAGGGCCGGCCTTGGTGTCCTGTGCGGATTCCGAAGTCATGGCGGTCCTAAGCTTCCAGCTCGTCGGCAACCTTGCGCAGGGCCAGGCTGATGGCCTTTGCCTTGTTGCCGTCGGGGTACTTGCCTGAAGACAAGGAGCCGGAGAGGTTATCCAGTACCGTCACCAGGTCCTGCACCATGGGTGCAAGGTCCTTGGCGTTCATGCGCTTGGCTTTGGCGATGGACGGCGTTTTCTCCAGGACGCGCAGTCCCAGCGCCTGGGCGCCACGGCGGCCGTCGGCAACGCCGAACTCCACCCGGGTTCCGGCCTTGAGCTCAGTTACGCCCGCGGGCAGGGACGTTTTGGGCAGGAATACTTCCTGCCCGTCTTCTGCCGCGAGGAATCCGAAGCCTTTTTCCTTGTCATACCACTTGACCTTGCCGGTAGGCACGTAATCAACCTTCTTCGTTCTTGCTTTGGGAGACACGTCGGGCCAATCACCGCATCCGCAGGGATCTGCGGGATCGAGGGTGACAGCCCGGTCCGTGTTGGTCTGTTCCTTCAAGGTTATCCTGCCGGACCCCCTATTCCCGCTTTGCCGCGACCACGCAGCACCGGAACAAGACACAGGCAGCACGCGAACAGGACAAGAACGGCAACAATGGTGCGGACAGAAGTCCCCTCTGCGGCCTAACTGCTAGCGTTGTGCCCATGACTTTCCCGGGTTACCGCCGCCCCCTCATGATCATCGCCGCCGTCATTGCAGTCCTCTCCCTGGCCGCAGTGGGCACGGTCATGGCTGTGGCTTTTAATGAGGGAGTTGCGCCGGTGTGGGTAACCTGGACGGCACTTTACGGACTGCCCGTGGCCTTCATGCTCGGCATATTCCTGGTAGTTGACTCCGTTCGCCAGCGGCGCCGGCAATAACCTGCGCCCCCGCTGACAGGCACCAGCGGCCCCGGAGCGGTAACGTTGGATTGATGTCCCTTATTCGCGCGCTCAGCAAGGAATTGGAAGCGCGCAGCGACGATTCGCTGCGGGCCTTGTTTGCCGCGCGGCCGGACCTGATCTCCCCCATGGCGCCCGACTTTGCGGCCCTGGCTGCGAGGGCGAGCGCCCGGGTCAGTGTCCAACGGGCCCTGGAACGCCTGAACAAACCGGAAATGCAGGTGCTGGAGACGCTGCACCTGTGTACCAATGCCGATACCGGCCACAGTATTTCCGCGGCCGGGCTGAAGAAGGTCATTGCCGGTTCCACCCTTTCGGCACTGGATCCCATCCTCGCAAAGCTGCAGGAACTGGCACTGGTCCACAGGGCGGATCCGCCCACCGGGTCACCAGCAACATCGTCCCGTCAGCGCTTTTATCTTCCGGTGGGCAGCCTCAAGGACGTGATCGGCATCTACCCGGCGGGACTCGGGCGCAGCTACACCGAACTTGTCCGGTTACAACCGGCCTTTGCCCAGCGGGTAGTGCAGTTGGTGGCCGAGCTTCATCAAAGCGGCGCGGGCATCCACCCCGCCAGCACTCCCATGGACGCTGCGTTGGCATTGCAACGCTGGACATCCACCCCTGAGAATCTGCGCGCCATCCTTGCGACGGCGCCGGCGCGGACCACGGGCTTGTTGGACAAATTCGGCAGCTGGGCCATGGGCGCAGTGCCCCAAGCGCAGCGCCGGGCCTCGGTCACCCACGAAAGTCACGACGTCGGCCCTATCGACTGGCTGTTGGCCCGCGGTTTGCTGGTCCCCCTGGATGCCGGCCACGTGGAGCTGCCCCACAGCGTGGGTCTTGCGTTGCGCGGAGGTGCGATCGTGGACGACTTCACGCTGACGCCACCTGTTCCGGAACTCGGCCATACCAGTGCTGCCCTGCGACGGAATGCGGCCATGGGGGCGATCGCGGAAATCCTGCGGCTGACTGCTGAGCTGTTGTTCGCGGTGCGGGAACAACCCCTGGCGACGCTGCGAAGCGGCGGTGTGGGTGTGCGCGAGTTGCGACGATTGGCCGAATCCATCCGCTTGGGTGTCCATGAAACGGCCGTCCTCCTGGAGTTGTGCGCCATGGCGGGATTGCTCCGTTTGGACGTGGACAGTTCCACGTGGGTCCAGCCGCCATCGCTCGAATGGCTCAACCTTCCCCGGCAGGAACAGTGGTTGTGGCTGGTCAATGCCTGGCTGGCCAGCGAGAGGGCACCTTCCCTGGTGGGGCAGCCCCTCACCGGCCCGACGTCGTCGGCCGCCCATCAAGGCACGGCCGGTACCACCATCAACGCTTTGTCCGCGGAAGCGCAACGGCCCGACGCCCCTGTTGTTCGCCGTCGGGTCCTTGAAATTCTCAATGAGCTCACAGCCGAAGCGGCCGCACCGGATGGCAAAGCGCCTGTTTTGGACGCCAGGGCTGTACTGCAGCGGGCCGAGTGGTCCCAGCCGCGGATGTCCCGCCGGTTCAGTTCACTGGTCCGAGGCATCCTTGAGGAAGCCACGCTTCTGGGCCTGATGGGATCAGGGGCGTTAACCCAATTGGGTGCGGCCATTGCCGATGCCCAGCCGGAAAAAGCCCTGACCATCCTTGGTGAGCATTTACCGGCCGCCGTGAACCATATTCTCCTCCAAGCCGATCTCACAGCAGTGGCGCCCGGGTACCTCGCGCCGGAGCTGGGCGATACGCTGCTGCTGATGGCCGACGCCGAGGGCCAGGGTCCGGCGTCGATCTACCGGTTCTCGGCCACCTCCATCCGGAGGGCCTTGGACGCCGGACAGGATGCGGAATCTCTGTTGGCGTTCCTCCGTGAGCATTCGGCCACGGACGTGCCCCAACCTTTGGAGTACCTTATCCAGGACACCGCTTCCCGGCACGGCCGCCTCCGAATCGGAACGAGTGCCAGCTTCATCCAGAGCGACGACGAGACCGCCATTACCGATCTTCTCCGCGAAGCCCGGACGTCGGCTTTGAGCTTGGTGCGCATCGCACCCACTGTCCTGACCTCCTCTGCCAGCCCGCGAGAGACTGCGCGCGTCCTTCGCGAGCTGGGACTATCGCCTGCAGTGCAGGAGGCCGAGACCGCCGTCGTGCGTTTCAAGCGAACCACGGCGCTGCCTGGCAGCGCCCGTCCGGTCTACACTGCGCCCCGAACGGCTCCGCCGGAGGACGACGTGGAGGCACAGCTTTCGGTGCTGCGCCAACACCGTGCCGTCCCGGCCGAAACCACCGGCGAGGCGTCCACCCAGCTCGGCCTGGAGACCCTGCAAACGGCTATCCGGCTCAAACAGGCGGTCACCATGAACGTGGTGGACAGCTTGGGGAATGCCAACACTGAAACCGTTGTTCCTGTATCTGTCTCAGGTGGGCGTGTGAGGGTGTTCGATCCCGCCAAGGACACCGAACGGGTGTTGTCCATCCACCGGATCATCGATGTGGAACCCGCAGGAGAGCTGCGCTCATGAAAAGGACTCAACAGTGACCGACGGTCCGCTGATCGTACAAAGTGACAAGACCATCCTCTTGGAAGTCGATCACGAGCTCGCCACCGAGGCCCGGCATGCAATCGCCGCCTTCGCCGAGTTGGAGCGTGCCCCGGAACACATGCACAGCTACCGGCTGACGCCGCTGGGTCTCTGGAACGCCCGGGCTGCAGGGCTGGATGCGGAGCAGGTGCTCGATACCCTTCTGAAGTACTCCCGTTTTCCTGTCCCGCACTCCCTGCTGATCGATATCGAAGAGACCATGTCCCGCTACGGCCGGCTACGGCTTGAAAAGGACGCCCAGCACGGACTGGTGATGCGCACCGATGACTACCCTGTGCTGGAGGAAGTCATCCGTGCAAAAAAGATTGCTCCCCTGCTGGGGCCCAGGATCGACGGCGAAACCGTGGTGGTGCACTCTTCCCAGCGCGGACAGTTGAAGCAGCTGCTCCTCAAACTGGGCTGGCCCGCGGAGGACCTGGCCGGCTACGTTGACGGGCAACCGCACCTCATCATGCTGGACGAAAGCGGCTGGCAGCTGCGCCCTTATCAGAAGTTGGCCACGGAGAACTTCTGGGCCGGCGGCAGCGGCGTCGTCGTGCTTCCCTGCGGTGCGGGAAAGACGCTGGTAGGCGCAGCAGCGATGGCTACATCCTCCACCACCACGCTCATCCTGGTCACCAATACCGTCTCCGCCCGGCAGTGGAAGGACGAACTGCTCAAGCGGACATCACTGACCGAAGACGAAATCGGCGAATACTCCGGTGCAATCAAGGAAGTCCGGCCGGTCACCATTGCCACCTACCAGGTCCTCACCACCAAGCGCGGTGGACTCTATCCGCACCTGGAACTCGTGGACGGGCACGACTGGGGACTCATTATCTATGACGAAGTCCACCTGCTGCCCGCCCCGATTTTCCGTATGACCGCAGACCTCCAGGCCCGGCGTCGGCTAGGCCTCACAGCAACGCTGGTGCGGGAGGATGGGCGCGAAGGCGAGGTCTTCAGCCTGATCGGTCCCAAACGTTACGACGCACCATGGAAGGACATCGAGGCGCAGGGTTACATCGCGCCCGCCGACTGTGTTGAAGTCCGGGTAGACCTCCCCCGCGACGAACGGGTGGCCTATGCGATGGCCGACGATGCCGACAAATACCGGCTCTGCGCCACCTCGGAAACCAAAACCACACTGGTTGAAGAGCTCGTGGCAGTCCACAAGGGTGAACAGTTGCTGGTGATCGGCCAATACATTGACCAACTGGACGAGATCGCCGAGCGATTGGACGCTCCCCTGATCAAGGGCGAAACCACTGTCAAGGCACGGCAGAAACTCTTTGATGCCTTCCGCAAAGGTGAGATTCACACGTTGGTGGTGTCCAAGGTGGCCAACTTCTCCATCGACCTGCCTGAAGCGTCGGTCGCCATCCAGGTCTCAGGTTCCTTTGGCTCACGGCAGGAAGAAGCCCAACGGTTGGGACGCCTCCTGCGTCCCAAGCAAGACGGCCGCGCAGCCCGGTTCTACTCCTTGGTTGCACGGGACACGCTGGACCAGGATTTCGCGGCAAAGCGCCAAAGGTTCCTGGCTGAGCAGGGCTACGCCTACAGAATCATGGACGCCAAAGACGTGGGCAAGGACGTTGGGCAGGAGCAGTAGGAAGCCAGCCGGAACAATGTTTCCCACGCCTCTTGCTATTCATTTCCATCAACTTTACGATTCCTAGAGAAGCTCTCCGCCCTTAATGGTTGCCCCTGGTCCAGGCAGCCTGGCGGCCAGCCATCGGCGGTGGGGGAAGCCCGCAGCCAGGGAGCCGATGGTTCGAAGGCCTTGAAGAATCTGTGAATTGATTACCAGAGGATTCCCCAATGCGTAAAGCCCTCTTGGTCCTCTCCGCGATTGTCCTGCTGTCAGCACTCGCACAGCTGTTCTTCGCCGGATACTTCCACTTCCAAAACACCATCGAAGCCCAGCGTGAAGCCGGCGTCTACCATGCCGTGAACGGCCAATATGTGCTTCGGTACTCAGCTTTGCTGGCCGCGATCGTAGCAGCCATTGCCAAGGCGGGGTCCCGCACCATCTGGCTGGCGGCAGGTATTTTCCTGCTGACATGGCTTCAGCTGATCATCTTTATTGTTGGCGGCATGTTGACCGGATCCTCGCCGGAGTTCATCACTCCTTCGGGCTCGTGGGTGGTTTCCATCCACCCGATCGTGGGCGCGATGATGATCTTCATGTCCTATTGGTTGTTCAAGCGCGCACAAGCTGCCGCCCTCAACCCTCAACCGTTGCCTCCCAAGGCTGCATCTTCGGATGCTTCCACGTCCCCCAGCACAGCCTAAGCACCGGCAGCTGTGAACACCTCGCAGCTGCTGGCAGTAGATCTGCTGCTGTCTTTCGTGTCGGCTGGCGCCTGGATCGGCGCGGCGTGGATGACCGCGTCCTTGAAGGACAAGTCCCGCCGGACTGACCTTGCATTGCTCCTATTGGGTACAGCCGTCGCAGTGACAGTGGGACGGTACGCATTGCTTCCCGCTTTGGTGGCGGGCAGTTGGTGGTTTGCCAGCGAACGCATAACCATCAACGTGCCTCTGACCGCCATCCCCGCGGCTTGGGCCGCGGCGGCCGGTGTTCCGTTCTTGCTGAGGAGGCGGAACACCGGCTCCAAACCTGTCACACCAGATCCTGGACGATCCCGCGAATGGGCCGTCCTGGCCATAGTGGCTGCTGCCGCTTCCGCCGTGGCATCGCTGGCGCTGACGTTCGTCCTGGGGCCATTCCCCTCACTTTGGAGCCTAGCGGTGGTGCTGTTCATGGTGGCGGCATCTGTGCTGACCGTCAAGCTCGCACTGTTTCCTCAGACAGGACAGGTCCCACCTCGGTCCGGCGCGGCTCCCGGCGGCGGCGCTTCTGCCGTTGTCCGGCGGCCGACGGCGGCTGCCGCGGTGGCCGGGCTTATGATCTGTACCGCTTTGGGATCGGGGGTCTTTGCCTGGCTTGGGAGCCGGTCGGTGGACGGCGCCACCATCACCGCCGCCGTCGGTCATCACGGCGGTGCTGGCGTTGCGGTGAAGGATCCGACGCCGGTGACCAGCCTGGTGGGCGATGCCTTCGCGGACGCTGTGGTCCGGCGCTACGAACTGACGGCGCGAATGGAACAGGTAACGCTTCCATCCGGACAGACCACGGAGGCCTGGACGTATGGCAGCCTCCCCGGGCCGGCCTTGGAAGCCCAACTGGGAGAAGTGATGGAGGTGGTGCTCCATAACCGCGATGTGGCTGCGGGGGTGACGTTGCACTGGCACGGGTACGACGTCCCCAACGCCATGGACGGGGTGGCAGGGGCTACCCAGAACGCCGTCATGCCCGGAGGGTCCATGACGTATCGCTTCGCCGCCGCCCAAACCGGCACCTACTGGTACCACACCCACCAGGATTCCGCCGAGGGGGTCCGCAAGGGCCTCTATGGCACGTTCGTCGTGCACCACCCCACATCCCCCCGGGCCGATACGGACATTGTGGTGGCGGGGCACGACCTCAGCGGTCTGGGGTTGCTGGGCTCCTCAGACCGCACCACCGTGCATACGGCCACACCTGGTTCGAGTGTGCGGATTCGTCTGATCAACACCGATTCCGTACAGCAGCGGTACCTGATTCAAGGCGTGGCCTTCAAGGCCGTAGCCGTGGACGGAACCGAAGTGAACCAGCCCCAGGAAGTGACCGGCAAACTGGTACGCCTTGGCGCCGGTGGTCGGGTGGACGTCGCCTTCACCATGCCCGCCTCGCCCGTCACCGTGCGTTCGGACGCAGCAGCCAGCGCCGTCGTGGTCATTGCTCCGCCAGGTTCAGCAGACGCAGACTCCCAGGAACTGGCTCGGGAGAAGGCGCCGGCAGGGGTCTTCACCACCACGCCGGTGCTCGACCTTCTGGAATATGGCAAACCGCTGGATCGGGTTGAATCGCTGGATAGGGTCGAACCGCTGGATGGGGTCGAACCGCTGGATAGGAGCCGTGATGGCTCTGGACCCGTCCGTCCCATCACGCGGGAAGAAGTGATGGTGCTGGACCGGCAATTCCGATTTGTCGACGGGATTCCCCGGTACGCCTTCACCGTGAACGGGGCAGCGTATCCGCTGGTTCCGTCCATTGAAGTGGCTGAGGGCGACACCGTGAAAGTGACGGTAGTGAACCGCACCTCAGAGCCACATCCGATGCACCCGCACGGTCACCACGTGCAGGTCCTCAGCAGGAACGGAGTGGTCCCCAGCGGGTCACCACTCAACCTGGACACCGTGGACGTGCTGCCGGGCGAAGTGTGGGAACTACTACTCCATGCTGACAACCCTGGAATCTGGATGGATCATTGCCACAACCTGGACCACGCTGCCGAAGGAATGATGATGCTCCTGAAGTACCAAGGCGTGTCATCGCCGTTCGTGCATGGCGGCCAAACACACAACCGGCCTGAGTAAACGGACGGCCTGAGTAAACGGACGGCCTGAGTAAACGGCCGGCCTGAGAGGGGTGAACCTTAGGCGACCATTCTGCTGGTGACCTCAATCTTTACGTGATCCACCACGGCCCAGCCGTCCTCATCGCGAAGCTGGGCACTGGCAAACCGTTCGGCCGCGGCCAGGTCGTCAAAATCCTCGCGCCTAATACGGCCTGAATCGGTATCCAGATACGTCACATGGAACTCGACGTCCCTGGTGCGGTTCTGGTGGATGCTTGCGGGAGCTGCTGTGTTTGCCATGTTTTAAGTGTGGAACGGGGCACTGACATTATAGGAAGCATCCGCAGGCGTGTTGGGATTTCGTGGATTCAGGGCTTGGCCAGGTACTGGCCGGACACCTCACGGACCGTGTCGCTCAGGACGTCCAATACCCTTGACGCCGTCTTCCACCGTTGCCAGTAGAGCGGCACATCGAAGGGTCGGTCCGGGGCGAGTTCGATGAGCCGTCCGTCGGCGATGTCGGGCCCGCATTGAACTTCCGGGATCAAGCCCCAACCAAGGCCCAAACGGATCGCGTCGCCGAAGTCCTGGGAAGCCGGGACATAATGCCTGGGTCCTTTCCAGTCCGGAACCGCGCCGCCCTCAGCTTTGAATGCCGACTGCACAAACGCCCACTGATAGGTGTCCTTGCGATCAAAGTCCACGGTGGGGGCCGCATTGAGTGCGGCTCCGTCCACGTGGCTGCGCGGGTGCTTGTCCGGGTGCTTGTCCAAACCCTTTTCACTTCCCGGGAACCAGCGTTCCACGAACTGCGGGGCTGCAACCGCGCGGTAGCGCATCACTCCAAGGCTCTCTACGCGGCACCCTTGTACGGGCTCTGGAGTTGCCGTCACGGCGGCCATCACTTTCCCGGAGCGAAGCAAGGATGTGGAGTGTTGCTCATCATCCCTGTGGAGGTCGAAGGTGACGTTGAGGTCCTCAGGCACGTGGGCCAGCGCTTGCAGGAACCACACCGCCAAGGAATCCGCGTTGACCACAATGGGTACAGCCAACTGGGCCCTGTCCCCATCCAGCCCTAGTTCGCGTCCGGCATCAGCTTCCAGTTGCGCTACCTGCCTCGCCAGACGAAGGACCACTTCGCCCGCTTCCGTGGCCTGGGCAGGGTTGCTGCGTTGAAGCAAGACCCTCCCGGCCGACTGTTCGAGTGCCTTCAGCCGTTGGGAGACGGCCGACGGCGTGATGTGAAGCATGCGGGCGGCAGCATCAAGAGTGCCTTCTGAAAGGACCGTGGCGAACGTAAGGAGCTGGTCAGAAGGAAATCGCGGCATAAGAATATCTTATGCCGCATGAGAATCTTTAGCTGGCCTAAAGGTTGTTGCGCCCGTAATTTCGAAGGGTGAACTTTACTGATTTCTTCCAATCCGCTGGCCTCGGCCTGGCCACGGGGCTCGCCCTCATCGTCGCTATCGGAGCACAGAACGCCTTCGTACTCAGGCAAGGAATCCGGGGCGAGCATATTGTGCCCATCGTGGCGGTCTGCGCCTTGTCCGACGCCGTCTTGATCGCGGCCGGCGTGCTTGGCACCGGCGCACTCATCACGGCAGCCCCTGCCGCCGTCGTGGTTCTTCGCTATGTGGGCGCCGCCTTCCTGGTGACGTACGGCATTGTGGCCGCCCGGCGCGCCCTCCGTCCGCAGTCGTTGACAGCAAGTGAAGGGCGCGTCAACGACGCCGGCGCGAAGCGGGGTCTCGCTGCCGCCGTCACCACCGTCCTGGCGCTAACCTGGCTCAACCCGCACGTCTATCTGGACATAGCACTTCTGGGCTCGATAGCCAGCGCCCAGGGCGACCAGCTGCAGTGGTGGTTCGGGGCTGGCGCCATGCTGGGCAGCATCCTATGGTTCAGCTCATTGGGATTTGGAGCACGCTACCTCCGCGGCTTCTTTGCCCGGCCACTGTCCTGGCGATTCCTGGATGGCGGGATCGCCGTAACCATGGTGGCGCTGGGAGCGGGGTTGGTGCTGGGGGCCTGACCTGCTGCCCTTAGCCACGCAGGCGGCTCCCATGCGGCGTCCAGAAAACTCCCAGTTTCTGGGAGCATCATGGGTGTCATGAAAAAGAACGGTCCTGAAGCCAAGCTTCTCGTAGTCGACGACGAACCCAACATCCGCGAGCTGCTGTCCACGTCGCTGCGTTTTGCAGGCTTCGAGGTTGTTGCGGCCGCCAATGGTCGCGAAGCCCTCGCCGCGGCCGACCTCCACTCACCAGACCTGGCAGTTCTGGACGTCATGCTGCCGGACATGGACGGTTTCACGGTCACCCGTCGACTCCGCGCTGCAGGCAAGCACTTCCCGGTGCTGTTCCTCACAGCGAAGGATGACACCGAGGACAAAGTCACCGGCCTCACCGTCGGTGGCGACGACTACGTCACCAAACCCTTCAGCTTGGACGAAGTGGTGGCGCGCATCCGCGCGGTCCTTCGCCGCACCCAGCCGCTGGAAGACGACGACGCCGTGATCCGCGTGGACGATCTTGAACTCGACGACGACGCCCACGAGGTCCGTCGCGGGGGCACCGTGATCGAGCTCTCCCCCACCGAATTCAAGCTCCTGCGCTACCTCATGCTCAATCCCAACCGCGTCCTATCCAAGGCCCAGATCCTGGACCACGTGTGGGAGTACGACTTCAACGGCGATGCTTCGATCGTGGAGTCCTACATCTCCTACCTGCGCCGCAAGGTGGACATCGATCCCGATGCCGCAGCCCTCATTCAGACCAAGCGCGGCGTGGGTTACGTGCTGCGGACGGCAGAGAAGCGCTGACCCTTGCTGCTTCGCTGGAAGTCGGCGTCCCTGAGGTCCCAGCTCGTCGCCATCATCATGGGCCTGCTGCTGCTCGCCCTGGCGGCCACGGGCGCGGGAACGTTGACGCTCGTCAAGAGTTACCTGCAAGGCCAGGTAGACGACAAACTCAAAGCCGCCGTCGCCCTGGCCCAGGACCAGCAGTCTTTCGACAAGCTGGCCCAGCCCAACCCCTCAACGCCTACCGACACTGCCGTGCCCACGGACTACTCGCTAACGCTGTACGTTCCAGGTCTGGAGCCTTATCCTTTCGGCGGCAGTCAGAGTGATCGTCCGGCGATCGCCAATATCACCGCAGCTGAAGCCAAGCTTCGCGGCAACTCCCCCTTCCAAGTCAAAGGCACGGCCGGAACCAACTGGCGCGTGGTGGCCATCGGGGTCACCGCCAACGGCCAAAACGGCGTAGTGATCATCGGGCTGCCTCTCACCCCGGTGGACAAAGTGATGGAGCACGCCGTTCTGGTGGTTGTAGGCGTGGGCCTGTTGACGTTGGTCCTGGCGTTCTTCATCGCCACGTGGACCGTGGCGCGGTCCTTCCGTCCGCTTGCCAAGGTGGAGAAGACGGCTGCAGCCATCGCGGCCGGTGATCTGTCCCGCCGCGTGGAGGTGGATAACCCGCACACTGAGGTTGGCCGGCTGGGCGGTTCCCTCAATGCCATGCTTGCCCATATTGAAGCTTCCTTTGCTGCCCGCGCTGCTTCCGAGGGGCGCATGCGTCGCTTCGCAGCGGACGCCTCCCATGAACTGCGAACACCACTGGTGACCATCCGAGGCTTCTCCGAGCTCTATCGTCACGGAGCCTTGGCCACCAAAGAAGACGTGGCCATGGCCATGGGCAGGATCGAAAGCGAAGCCAAGCGCATGGGGTCCATGGTGGAGGATCTGTTGATGCTCGCCCGGCTTGATGAGCAGCGGCCGCTTCAGCTCAAGCCCGTGGACCTGCAGCTCCTTGCACACGATGCCGTGGTGGATACCAAGGCCTCCTCCGGAGACCGAACCATCACTCTGACCGGACTCGACGCCGCCTCCCCCACCGCGGCGCCGGTGCAGGGCGACGAAGCCAAACTCCGGCAAGTCATAGGGAACCTGGTGGGAAATGCGCTGAGGTACACCCCCGAAGGCAGCCCCATAGAACTCGCTGTCGGTGTTCGAAACACTCCGTCGGGTTCCGTTTCAGTCATCGAGATCCGCGATCACGGGCCAGGCATTCCGGAGACCGAAACCAATAAGATCTTCGAGCGCTTCTACCGTGCTGACACGTCGCGGACCCGGGAAACAGGCGGCAGTGGTCTCGGCCTTGCAATTGTTGCGGCGATTGTTGGCTCGCACGGCGGTACGGTCCAGGTTGCAGAGACCGACGGCGGCGGCGCCACTTTGGTAGTCAGCCTCCCCTTCCACCAGGAATCAGCTGAGCTGTTGTCCACATAGGGCTGTTGTCCACATAGCGACGTATGCCTGTTCTGCGGCTGCGGGCGGCTGCCTAGGCTCAATGTTGTAGCCAAGCATCCCCGCACCACGCGGAACATCGTCGTCGAAAGGCATCACCCATGAGCGTTATCTCAGTCGATACCGAACTTCTCCAACTCAAGTCAGCCAACGTCAAAGGAACTGTGGATCGCATCAGTTCCGATGTCCACACCATGCGGCGCGGCCTTGAGGAACTCGAGGCGACCTGGCGGGGAACAGCAGCCACCAACTTCCAGGCGCTTGTCATGGAGTGGTCCCTGACCCAAAGCAAGGTGGAGGCGTCCTTGGCCTCCATCAATCTGGCTCTGTCAACAGCGGCCACAAGTTACCTGGAAGTGGAGCAGGGAAACACGCAGCGCTTCACCTATTAGCTCACACTGTCGAGTTACTTACGCTCCCATGAACTCCTGCGGGGCGGGCTGTCTTCCCCCTGTGCAGCCGCCTCGCAGGTCAGGAGTAACTTCTGTTCAGCGTCAGTTCTCCGGCCTAGCTTTATTCCGGCCTAGCTTTCAATAGTCCCCTGGTGGAAACGCAGTCGCCATTGGCCGCGGTCCAGCATCCAGACGGAACTGCGAAGTGCTGAGCCCGTGGTTGCGAAGCTTCGATAATTCAACAGCATGGTGTTGTCGCTGAGCCGGTCTGCGCTGAGCAGTTCCAGTTCAGTCGGTTCTCCCGGGTCCTCTTCCAAAGCCACCATCATGGCGTCCCGCGTCCAGAACCTGCCCGAACTCCCGATCTCCGCGAAGTCCGGGTGGAGCAGCACAGCAATCCTGCCAATGTCCGCCCTCACATCGGGCCGAAGCAGTTCCCGCTCCAGCGCCAAGACGGTGTCCTCCGCCGACAACTGCTGGGACGAGGCGTCATCCTCCAGCTCACTGAAGAGATCGGCCTGGCCAAAGATGCCGGATTCGCCAAAGAGCGTCGGCTCAAAATGCGGTCGAAGGCTTCGGTCTGCCTTTGTGGCCGTAGAAGCAGCGCCCACAGCGGAGCCGCCGGCACCGGTGCTCGAAGAGACGGGCAGAGGAGCACTGTCTTGCATACGTGACTCAGCCTGCCGCTGCGGCTCAGCCTGCTGCTGCGAGCCTTCCCGGTCTTGGCTCGGACCGCCGTCGTGGGCTCCAGGGAACCCAGGGCCTGCTCGGTGCGCAACGCCCTGCTGGTAGGCGGTGGCAACAGCGCGGGCGCGCTCGTCTGCTGCTTCATTGAGCGGGTGACCAGCATGGCCCTTGACCCATTCGAAGGAGTATTTACGGCCAACGATCACTTGGTCAATGTCCTTGAGAAGGTCCACATTTAGCACGGGCTTGCCGTCGGCCTTGCGCCAACCCTTCCGCTTCCATCCCGGCATCCACTTGGTGATGCAGTTAATGACGTATTGGCTGTCGCAAAGGATCAGCAGTTCTTCCTGCGGCACGTGGGCCGTGGACCGGAACAGGTCCAGGACGGCCATTAGTTCGCCCTGATTGTTGGTACCGTGCGGCCAACCCCCTGCTCGCCAACAGGAGTCATCAACGTACCAGGCCCAACCGGCCGGCCCAGGATTACCGAGGGCAGACCCATCGGCGGCAGCAATAATCGTCATGGGGTTAATCCTGCCAGACCCCACCGACACTGAAACCGTGCTAGCACCCAACTAGGTTGGGCTGGGACCGCAAAACGGCGGCCCCCACCAAATGGTGAGGACCGCCGTCGTAATGCTATTCAGCGTGATGCCGGGTGCTGTATCGCTACAGCAGGGAGACTTAGAAGCCGCCCATGCCGCCCATGTCGTCGCCGCCGGGAGCCGGAGCGTTCTTCTCGGGCTTGTCAGCAACTACGGCCTCGGTGGTCAGGAAGAGACCAGCGATGGAAGCAGCGTTCTGGAGAGCCGAGCGGGTGACCTTTACGGGGTCGTTGACGCCGGCAGCCAGAAGGTCTTCGTACTCGCCCGTGGCAGCGTTCAGGCCGTGGCCGGAAGGCAGGCCGCGAACCTTGTCCACCACAACGCCCGGCTCAAGGCCAGCGTTGAAGGCGATCTGCTTCAGCGGTGCATCGATGGCAACCTTGACGATGTTGGCACCGGTTGCCTCGTCACCCTGGAGGGTGAGGTTGGCGAATGCCTTGGCGCCAGCCTGGATGAGGGCTACGCCACCACCGGCAACGATGCCTTCTTCAACAGCAGCCTTTGCGTTGCGGACTGCGTCCTCAATGCGGTGCTTGCGTTCCTTGAGCTCAACTTCGGTTGCGGCACCGGCCTTGATGACTGCAACGCCGCCGGCCAGCTTGGCCAGGCGTTCCTGCAGCTTCTCGCGGTCGTAGTCGGAGTCGGAGTTCTCGATCTCGGCGCGGATCTGGGCCACGCGGCCTGCGATCTGATCGGCGTCGCCGGCACCTTCAACGATGGTGGTCTCGTCCTTGGTGACAACAACCTTGCGGGCGGTGCCGAGGAGTTCCAGGCCAGCGTTTTCGAGCTTGAGGCCAACTTCTTCGGAGATGACCTGGCCACCGGTGAGGATGGCGATATCGGCCAGCTGTGCCTTGCGGCGGTCACCGAAGCCCGGAGCCTTGACGGCAACGGACTTGAAGGTGCCACGGATCTTGTTGACGATCAGGGTGGCCAAGGCCTCGCCCTCGATGTCTTCGGCGATGATCAGCAGCGGCTTGTTGGACTGCATGACCTTCTCCAGAACCGTGACGAGTTCCTTCACGTTGGAGATCTTGGAGTTGACGATGAGGATGTACGGGTCTTCGAGGACCGTTTCCTGGCGCTCCGCGTCGGTGACGAAGTAAGCGGAGATGTAACCCTTGTCGAAGCGCATGCCTTCGGTGAGTTCGAGCTCCAGGCCGAAGGTGTTGGATTCCTCGACCGTGATGACGCCTTCCTTGCCCACCTTGTCCAGGGCTTCGGCGATGAGGCTGCCGATTTCCGGGTCGCCGGCGGAGATGGAAGCGGTAGCTGCGATCTCTTCCTTGGTCTCGATTTCCTTGGCGGAGGCGAGCAGTTCACTGATGACTGCCTCAACAGCCTTCTCGATACCGCGCTTGAGGGACAGCGGGTCGGCTCCGGCGGCAACGTTGCGCAGGCCTTCCTTCACCAGTGCCTGGGCGAGGACGGTTGCAGTGGTAGTACCGTCGCCAGCGACGTCATCCGTCTTCTTGGCAACTTCCTTGACCAGTTCTGCACCGATCTTCTCGTAGGGGTCGTCCAGTTCGATCTCCTTGGCGATGGAAACGCCATCGTTGGTGATCGTGGGGGCGCCCCACTTCTTTTCGAGGACGACGTTGCGTCCACGCGGGCCGAGGGTGACCTTGACGGCGTCTGCGAGGATGTTCAGGCCCCGCTCGAGGCCGCGGCGTGCCTCTTCATCAAATGCAATGATCTTGGCCATAACGGCGGTAGTCCTTTCGGGACAGTCGTTAAGAAGGTACCTGTCAGATGGGGTGCCCGCGACGGACGGTCCATTGCTTGCGGCCTCTGTATGCCACGCGCTCCGGACCTCACCCCACCAAGGTGTTTCTTGATCCTCCGCAGATTCGACGCCTGCCCGCCGCCGGGATGAGCCGGGCCGGACTTAGCAGTCGAACCGTAGGAGTGCTAACTCAATAATTAGCACTCGACCGGTGAGAGTGCAAGCAGGGATGCCACTTCCCGCTACAAATAGGAGGGCTTTCAGCCGTGGGCTGACCTACGCGACGCGGACGCCTTCGGCCTGCGGACCCTTCTGGCCCTCCCCAAGTTCGAACTCAACACGCTGACCTTCTTCGAGGGCGCGGAAGCCATCCATCTGAATGGCCGACCAATGCACAAAGACGTCGTCGCCGGATTCATCCACAGTGATGAATCCGTAGCCTTTTTCGGCGTTGAACCATTTGACGGTTCCCAAAGCCATAATGCCCACACTTTCGCAGTAGCCAAGACCGGTTGCCGGGATCTCCGTACCGGAATCAATCCACTGTAACCACTGTCACCATCACCGCGCTGCCCCAAAGAGCGAAGGCACCGCTTTTGTTATTGAGGCTTAACCGAGTTGGGCCTTATCGCTTCCAGCCGGGCGTGATTCTTATTGGAAACCGGGGCCGGCCACAACCACCAGGGGTTGTTGAACCTCAGGCGTTTCCACAATGGTTTGAATGCCCAGCAAGGTTCCCAGGGCCTCAGCGTTCGCCTTTTGCTCCGGGGCGTTGTAGAAGATCACGGACGTCTGCTGCGGCAGTCCACCCCAGTTCCCCACCGTGCTCAACGCCCAACCATCACCCTGAACGAGGCCGGCCACACGCCCGGCCAAGCCGGCTGTTCCAGCGCCGTTGTACACAGCTACCGGAGTGGTCTTGTCCACAGGAGCCGAGGAGGGAGTCGCAGAAGGAGAATCCGACGGCGCCGGTTCGGTGCTGGCTTGACTGCCGGGATCGCCGGAGGCGGACGGCGCGCTGCTCGCTTCAGTGGGTGCAGCTGACGATGCTGTTGAAGTCTGCTGGGGTGCCGGCGTCGTGGCGTTTGATGCTGCGCCCGGTGATACCAGCCCAAGGTTGGGGAGGATCAGGAAGGCCACCAGTCCGAGCACCAAGGCCACTGCCCCAACGGTCAGGACCGGCCACAGGGTGGGGCGTGCGGTCTCTTGGGCGTCGCGGTGAACGCCTTGACGGGACGTGTTCTGCGGAACCCGGTCGAATTCGTCCTTGGCATATTTGGTCATGGTGAAGCGGTGTCCTTGCTGGTTGCTGCTGACTGATCAGCCTGGCGATTTACGCGTCGGACCCCAAGCGACGTGCAGTCCTCGCACGCTGGCGGGACGTACGTAGTCTACGCAGTCTCTTGACGAGCATGGGATCGTGGGCCAACGCGTCCTCGGTATCGATCAGCGCGTTCAGGATCTGATAATAGTGGGTGGCGGAGAGGTCGAACAGCTCGCGGATAGCCTGTTCTTTGGCCCCGGCGTACTTCCACCACTGCCGCTCCAGTGCCAGCATCTGCTGATCCCGTTCGCTCAACGGAGAGTCGCTGCGGGTCTCGGCTGCGAGGTCCTCGAGCGCGAAACCTGTGGCCTGCGACGCCATCGGTTCCGGTGCTGGTTCTGCCACGGCACACTCCTTCGACGCTTATTGGGGGGAAAATGTCCTACCCCCATGCTACGGGCGAATAACAAGGCTGTCATTCGCAGTGCGGGTGCCGCGCGGGAGACAATAGCGTGATGACTGGCGAGGATGCACTCTTTGATCTTGAACCTGCCGACTCGGCCGACCCGGGCTTCGCCGCGTTGTGTGAGGCGCCGCTCGAAGACCTGATGGCTCCCGACTGGGCCGACGCCTTGCGCCCTGTGGAAGGCCAACTCCGGGAGACCCTGAAGTACGTGGCCGGCCAATCCTCAAACGGCGCACAGGTTCTTCCTGCGGCCAAAAACCTGCTGCGGGCTTTCGAGCAACCGCTGGCCGATGTCAAAGTCTTGATTCTCGGCCAGGATCCCTACCCGACTCCCGGCCACGCCGTTGGACTTTCCTTCGCAGTGTCGCGGCAAACACGGCCCATCCCCCGAAGCCTGGTCAACATCTATCGCGAACTCCACGACGACCTCGGACTTCCACCGCGCGTCCACGGCGATCTCGGCGCCTGGACCGAGCAAGGCGTCCTGCTCCTGAACCGAGTCCTCAGCGTCGAAGCCGGGAACGCCGGTTCCCACCGCGGCAAAGGTTGGGAGGCCATTACGACGGCGGCGGTCACCGCCGTCGTAAACCGTACAGACGGCGATGGGCGGCAAAGTCCGCTGGTGGCGATCTTGTGGGGCAAGGACGCCGAGGGCGTGGTGCCGCTGCTGGGCGGGGCGCCGTCCATCGTGTCCGTCCATCCGAGTCCGCTGTCGGCCTCGAGGGGTTTCTTCGGCTCAAAGCCCTTTAGCCGGACCAACGATCTCCTGGTGGGTTTGGGCGCGGACCCCATCAACTGGGAACTGCCGGTTCTGTAGACTCACGGCTGCAACCTCCGGCAGCTGTAACCTTCGACTCATACCCAGCCGGTGCGCAGGTCATTAGCTTAGGCTTGCCTACATGACTGCACTCCCCGTCACTTCATCCGCTTCACGCAAGACTCGCCCGCAGGTGACCCTGACCGTCCTGCGCAACGAACGCCTGTCACCGCACATGGTTCGGATCGTTGCAGGCGGACCAGGATTCAGTGACTACGCGAACAACGAATACGTGGACCGATACGTCAAGATCGTCTTCCCCCAACCCGGCGTGGAGTACGAACTCCCGCTGGACTTGTGGGCCATCCGCGACACCATGCCCCGCGAGCAGTGGCCCCACACTCGTACGTACACCATCCGCTGGGTGGACTTGGAAGCTCAGGAACTGGCCATCGACTTTGTGGTCCACGGCGACGAAGGACTGGCTGGCCCCTGGGCTGCAGCGGCCAAGCCCGGCGATTCACTGACGTTCACAGGTCCGGGCGGTGCCTACAACCCCGCACCTGGCGCCGACTGGTACCTGTTCGCCGGCGACGACGCCGCCATACCGGCCATTGCGGCCTGTGTTGAGGCCCTTGCTCCGGATGCCCGCGGCACCGTGTTCCTTGAAGTGGACAACGAGGCGGACATTCTTCCGATTTCCGCACCCGCAGGTGTGGAGTTGCACTGGCTGCTGCGCAAAGGGATTCAGGCGGGATCCAGCCACCTGCTCCTTGAAGCACTAAGAAACACCGAATGGCTGCCGGGACGAGTGGATGTCTTCGCTCACGGCGAGCGGGGCTACATGAAGGGTCTCCGCGAGATCTTCTTCGTGCAGCGCCGCTTGGAGCGTTCGCAGGTATCGCTCTCCGGGTATTGGGCGCAGGGTCGCGTGGAGGAAGTCTTCCAGGCAGAAAAGAAGCTCCCCGTCGGACAAATCTAGACTCAGGTCAAATCTAGACTCAGGACAGATCCAGACTCAGGACAGATCAAGCGTCACTTCTTAAAGCCGAACGGCGCCGCCTCATTGGGCAGCGCCGTTCGGCTTTTGTGGTTAGCGCCTGCGTACCCTGCGCCGTTCGTTGCTGGACAACCCCTTCGTGAGCGGTCTGGCCAAGTTGTCGCCCAGCACAATGCCCGCCGCCACTCCCAGCACTATGGCGCCGGCGTTGAGCATTCCACCCGCACCCAGAAGGATGTTGCCCCCCTCAACGGTGAGCGCGTACATGGAGCGGAAGATCGTCAGACCTGGCAGCAGGATCAGTGCAGCTGGAACAGCCACCACAAGCTGCGGTGCCCCGAGTTTGAGCGCCACTACACGGCCCAACAAGCCGATGGCCACGGCGGCGACCGCTGGTGACAAGCGGTCGCCAAGGCCGGCTTCGCCCACCCCCCACAAGACGAAGAAGCCCACTATGCCAACTGCCGCCGTCGGGAGTAACAGCCGCATTTGAGTCTGTTCGGTGACGCCGATGGCCACCACCGCGATGGCAATGAGCACTGCCTGGATCCACAGCGGATACGCGTCCGGGAAGGTTTGCGTGACGTCCAGGACGGCGCTGCCCATGAGCGTTCCCACCACCACGGCGACGCCGATACCTGCCACGATCGCACCGAATGTCAGTGCCGTGGAAAGAAAGCGGCCCGCCGCCGTTACCGGGAAGCCGTTGATCGCGTCTTGAACAGATGAGACAAGTCGACCCGTTGGCAGCAGCAGCAGGATTCCGCCGGCAACCACAATGGAAGGAGCAATGTCCACACCCGCCCACCGCAGCATCAGGGCAATAAAGGTAACCAGGAATGCGCACGCCATGGTGTTGAAGAAGTCCGCTGTGCGCCACCGTGCTAGCTGCCGGGAGAGCAGGCTGATCAGGATATTGGAGCAGAAGGCAACCACCGACGCGCCCAGTCCCCCACCCAGTACGCCAACAAATACCGCCGAGAAAATACCGAACGCTATGGTGACCATCCACCGGGGGAACGGTTTGGCGCTGCGGATGATCTCGTTCAACCTGCGCACGGCTTCGTCACGGCCTACTCCCCCTGCCACGATGTCCGTGACCAACTGATGCACCTGAGCCAGGCCAGCGTAGTTGTTGGTCCAGGAGCGCACTACACGCAGCAGCGTGATGGGAGTCTGGTCTTTGGGCGCATAGTTGATGGCCACCGACTGGTTGGTGATGTCCACTTCAACGTTCTTAAGGCCAAGAGCTGCTGTGACCGCAATCATGCTGGTCTCCACCTCAAGGGCACCTGCACCATAACGGAACATGACTTCGGCCAAATGCAGAGCGAAGTCGATGGTCTTGCGGGCCGAAGCGTCCACACCCACCACTTGAATGGTGGGGTTGGCGTAAGGACTTCCGGCCAACCGGTCCACGATGTTCATGGGTGCGGTGGGCGGGCTATCGCCTTGAACCAAACGCATCAGCATGCGCTTGGCGTTGACGTTCTGCCGGACCTGGGATGGCCGCAACGGCTGGGTTTTAGGCAACCCGTCGGTATGGGGCCTGTTGGCGGACCCGTCGGGGCGTTCAGTCACGCGGTGATCCTCCCTTGGCTTGTGTGATTAGCGATTCCTCCGAAATTTTCCTACTACCGGCAATTTCTCAAGGGGCAATCGTCCCAGAACTGTCTGGGCGGCCCCTGCGAGCTTCCTGACCGCGCGGTAGCCATGGAAGATGAGCGGGTTCACCGGCGCTACGAAATCGCCCACCAACTGGACCACCTCGCCACCGAAGCCCTTCTTGAATTCGTAGCCTCCATGGCCGGTTTCATCCTGGCCTTGGATACCGAACGTGCCATAGAAGTTGTAGCGCGAGTATCCGTTGTTCAACGCGTGCAGCATCATGCCCCAGTAAAGGGACGTGGCGCCGTTGAAGTAGATGTAGTCCTGCACTGTTCCGCCAATGACGCACACCAGTTCGTCGCCGGAGCACGCAAAGTGGATGGCGGCCACCGTAGCCACACCCACGGAATCGGGGAAGCGTTCAATGTCCTTGAGGCTGCGCTCGTAGCTGTCCACCAGGTCCTGGACCACTTTGACCCGGTTGGCCTTCTTCTTGCTGCCGGTCTCCTCGACCTCGCGCTTCAGATCGGCCAAGGTCTTGGACTCGGCTTCCAGGCGCTCCGTGATGGAGGCCCGGTACTCGGGAATGTTGATCTTGGCCATCATGAGCTTGGTGAACTCATCGGAGGTATTCCGCAGGAGTTGCTCGTAGTACTCGCGTTCGCGGTACGTGAAGCCCTTCTCATCACCAGCGGTGCTCAGCGCGTTGTAAAAATCGTCCAGCGTCTCCAGCGTGGCCTGTTCCAGGTAGACGCCGTTCTTCTCGGCTTTACGGATGGCCTTGCGCGTGCGGTAGTTCATCCCCATGATGAGCTCTTCGGAGTCAGCGATCCCGTCGAGCTGCTTGATGAACATCCAGTTGATATTGGCGAAGTTCATGTCGAAGCCCTGGTGCGTGAAGCCAAGCCCTTTGAGCTCCTTCAGCAGCGGGCGGTTGTCTTCAACTTCGGGGTGTTCGGCGCCTTCTTCGTCCCGCGCGATGTACCGGATGTTGGGCGAAATGCGCAGCTCGGCAGCCTTCTTGGAGGCCGCATGCTTCTTCAACCGCTCGACGACGAAGCTCACCACTGTGGGGTCGCTGTAGTCCATCAGGGGTCCCTTGGCGCAGTCTGCGGTCTTGTACCCGATGCGGTTGGACGTGTACACCAGCTTTCCCGCAGCAATGAGGGTGCCGCCGCGAGTCACACCGAAGAGTTCCACTTCCTGCCCACGGGCGCGCTGGAAACGCGTCAGATCCATGGACTGGATGAAGCTCCCCTGCGGGTGTCCCTTGGCGAATGTCTCGAAATCAGCGTCACTGAGAATCACGAATTCCATGTCGGTTCCAGCCTCAATCGGAGTCAAAGAAATTACCTCACCTAAAAGTAGATTGCACCCGTTGGTGGCCGGGGCGGGCCTGAATTTGGCGTGCTGGCTGCGGGTGGCCGTCAGTAGAACTGACCGCCGGTACGCCTGGTTTCGAGCCTTCTGAACACCTTCTCAGCGCCCTTGAGCCACAGCTTGTGGCGGACGGGGCCCAGGACAAGGTCATAACAACCCACGAAGTCCGTCACGGTTTTGGTGAAGCTTGTCTTGAACGATCCCAGTCCGTACAGGGGGTGGCTCTTGTCCTTGATCCGGTCAGCAGAGGGTGTGCCGCAGAAGTCGTACTCCACGCAACCGAGCTCCTGCATACGCTGGATCGCTGCCCATTGGACCAGATGGGAGTCGCCGTACTGCTTGCGGTTCTGGGTAGAGCCGCCGTCCTTGTACGTCGCTTTCGATCCGTAATTGATGACGAATGCACCAACGCTAGGTGCGCCGTCCTCATATACGAAGAAGAAGTGGCCCTGCCCACGGCTGCAGAACTCTTCCCAGAACCTGGAGTAGTACTCGTAGCTCCGCAGCGGCATGGAGCCTTTAGCGTCCATGGTGTTCCGCATGAGGGCGTAGAGCTTGCGGTAGCTGTCCTCACCCGGCTCGGCCTGAACTACCTCGCAGCCTTCACGCTCCGCCCTACGCACGGCATTACGGGCACGCGAGGATATGCTGCGGAGGACTTCATTGGCCGGCGCGGAGATATCCAGCAGAGCCGTGGAGTCATTGGACTGGATGTTGGGAGCTTTGACCAGTCCGGCGGCATTAAGTTCTGCCACGGCCTCAGCCGAGTCCACAATGTCAGGCTCGATCTTGATGCTGAAGACGTTCATCTTCTTCTCACGAGCCAGCGCGGCCACTGCTTTCAGGGCCGGCTGAATGTCGCTGACCTCCAGGACGTCCGGCCCCTTGATCAGGTACCAGAGCCGACCCATCACGGGGAACTTCTTCTCCAGGAGCAGGTTGTAGCTGGAGTACTCCTGAGTCTCCACGACGAGCCGCCGGACGAGCCAGCCGTTTCCGTCCTTGACCGCCGCGTAGGCGTCCGACTGCAGCATGTTGCCGCCGTTCGGATTTGCCGTGACGTGCTTGTCCCAGTTATCGATTTCCTCGGCGGTGGCAAAGCGGGCGGTAAATTCTCGCAAGGTGGCCGTGTCCAATCTCAGGGTTTTGGTGCAGTGTTCAAAAGCGTAGTGCGCATGCGGACATGCAGCCCCAAGTCTATCGGGGTATGTGGATATCGCCCGATTCTGCTGGATCACCACGGTTCAGAGCCTGATCTGCTCCATGCTCTCCAGCTCTATGGCCCTGGGTTCCACGCCGGATTCCCGCTGGCCGCTCACAAGCCGGTCCGCATTGATCAGCCTGCTGAGGCTGAGCCCGGTCAGATCCGCTATCTGCCCGATGGGCACTTGGAACGTCCTGAAGGGGCCCAGCGGCGGTGGCTCGCCCTCAAGGAGCCGCTGGACGATTGCCTTCTTCAGCTCCACCTTGCCCAGCATGGGTGACTGGTCCAGGACAAAGCCGACGGCGGCCAGCTTGGCGTCGTTGGTCCATGCCGCAATTTTCCAAAACTTTCGAGGGATCTGAACACCCCGATATACGGGGTCGTCATCGACAAACACCGGCCCCGTGAACACGCTCAGCTTTGCGTCATAGGCATCAGCATGGCCAAGAACGTGGTCTTCGAGCCCCACCCAGAGCTCCTTGCCCTGATTGAAGTCATCAATTTGTGGTGCCGCATTGGTGTAACTAAAGGTGTCCTGATTGGCTTTCTTCGCCGTTGCTGAATCGCCCCACACCGGATCCAGGCGCCGGACCAGATGGCCGCGATCAAACGCATTGTTCTTGTACAGATCCGGGCCGGCCTGCTGCTCCCGGGGGATTCTGTCATCCACATGCCATGACCCCTCACGGGCCAGCGGCACCAGATCCTTGCCGTTGATGTTCACTCCCACAATTGCCGCGAGCTTCCGGGCAACCCGGAACCGCACGGAGAAGTGGGTGTAGTCCAAAAGAATGGTGGTTGCCGACGGACTGGGCAGTTCAAGCCGTGTCCGCAGAAAGTCCCTGCTGTATCCCCCGCTCATGGATACAGCATGACATCAGGGGCTGACAGTAATGGGGCGCCGGGCCCTTCGCTGCTCAAGAAGTGCCACCACAACGGCCGCCACTGGGCCGGCGACGGGCACAGCAAGCGCCAATAGCGCCAACGCGAACCGAACGCCCGGTGAGAAGGACTTAGTGCGAAGTACCAGGATCAGGGCAGCTACAAACAGAAGCAGTGACACTAGCCCGGCCCCCACCACTGCGGCTTCCCACAGCGTGGGAACAATGGGATTTACTTGATCATTCATACGGTCCCCCCAGAGACAGTTGTGAACCCACAGCCTACAGAATCAGCATTCGACGACGTTGACGGCCAGGCCGCCCATCGCGGTTTCCTTGTACTTATGGGACATGTCCTTGCCCGTCTCCCGCATGGTCACGATCACCTCGTCCAACGACACCCGATGCGTCCCATCGCCCCACAACGCCATCTTCGCCGCGTTGATGGCCTTCGCCGCCGCGATCGCGTTCCGCTCAATACACGGAATCTGCACCAACCCCCCGATCGGATCACACGTCAGCCCCAGATTATGCTCCATGGCGATCT